>JAKISF010000008.1 GCA_021648725.1 Bacteroidales bacterium
GGTTTTATGCTATAAATATATAAAAAGCATTGCACTTATACAAATATTTCAACATGTTTTTTGCTATTATTTTGCTGTGCCTCAAATAATTATGTTCATCTAATTTAAAAATCAGCAAGCCCTAATTACTTATTTATATTCAAGGATACTGAAAAAAATCATTTCAATGCAATTCTAAAAAGCTTTATTCTTTCCGTGAAACACAATGAACTCGACAAGCTTGAATATTGGGCAGAAAAAACACCATTAAATGAATTATATACAAATAAAATATTGAAATTTTATTCTGATGCAAAATTTATAAATATCGTCAGAGACCCGATTCAAAATATCATTTCACTTAAGCATCTTCATAAAATCAGAAATCGTAAAAGCAGGATTGAAACCTTATCTCTTTTTCAAGTATTTTTATACGAAAAAACATTGAAAAATTCACGAACAATAAAGGACTACAAAATTATTACTTATGAAGATATGCTGAGTAATACAAAACCGATAATGAAAAACTTATGCACTTATCTGAACATACAATATTCTGACAGCCTGACTGTTCCCACAATCAACAGTCTTCCGGCAACAGCAAATTCAATGTTCAAAAACAAGAGGCAAACCAGAGAAATAGTCAAAAACAAAGGCATTAAAAAACCGGAAAATGAATTTAACAAAAAAGAACTGTTTGTTTTGGTAAATACCTTATACATGAACAGAAACTTTCGAAAAATAATTCACAGAAAATATCCGGAAATGATTACTTACAAAAAGCCTTTGTTACTGTTGTTTGCAAAATTAAGTTTTTATCTTTACAAAATATATCGCTTTTTATTTAAATGAAATTAACGAAGTTAAAATATTACTTACGAAGCACATACAGAAGACAAATACTTGATAAACTTCTGAAAAAATACGTATATATATATAAAGGTGTGGTTTTGGATATAGGCGGCAGAGACAGAGGTATTACACAAAAACCCAAGCAACAAGTTGAAAAATGGATTTTTGCAGATATTGAAGCAAAGCATAATCCGAATATAATCCTTGATGTTGCCGATATGCATGCCGTTGAAACTGAAAGTATTGATGTAGTTAATGCAATAGAACTTTTTGAACACGTTGCAGAAATAGATAAAGGTATTACTGAATGTTATCGTGTTTTAAAAAAAGGCGGTAAATTAGTCTTGTCAATACCGTTTCTTTATCCGATACATGCCGACCCTTATGATTTTCAACGCCGAACACTCATTAAATGGAAAAAAGAATTGAAAAAAAATGGTTTCTCTATTGAAACAATTGAAATAAACGGCAGGTTTTTTACCGTAAGGAACTCAATGAAAAAAGATTTCATTCTGTCTTTACCGGCAATTTTAAGATATTTCGGATATTTACTTTTACCTTTTTTTGACCTGACAAATAAACTTGACCGCACAGCTTGGATAAAAAATCATAAAAAACTCGGAAATTATCACGGAGGTTATTTTATAATTGCAAAAAAATAATATATGTCAAAAGAAATAATTTTTGATAAATACGAAAAAAGAGGAAAAGATTATCATTACAAGCAAATTAATTTATCTAACCCTTTTACATTTAATGCATTTGTTTATGCTCGATATCTTAAACATATCTTATTATTAAAAAAAGCATTGAAAAAATGTAATTTTGATTTTAAAAAAAGGTTGAATCTGTTAGATATGGGATGTGGAGATGCAGCTTTAATCTATATGCTAAAAAAACATTTGCCTCAATATTCCTTTAATATATACGGAATAGACTTATCTGAAAGTGCTCTGAAAACTGCTGAACAAAAAATTACAGACGGTGTTTTTTCAGTTTCCGGTGTTTATGAAACAAATTTTGATAACAATTTTTTTGATATTATCTTGTCCTCCGATGTAATTGAACATGTTAATTCCCCCTCTAAAATGCTGAAAGAAGCAAAAAGAACAGCAAAAAAAGATGCTGTTATAATTTTCGGCACCCCAATTCGATATACTGAATTTCCTTTAGACAAAATGCACGTAAAAGAATTTTTTCCTGATGAATTCAAACAACTTTTTTCTGAATATTTTAATAAAACAGAAATTGTTATGAGTCATAAAATAATTCATTTATTAAAATACAGAAAAACACTTAAAGTACTCAATAAAAAAATAGGAGTTAGCAGATACCTTTATTATTTAAAATCTTTACTATCCTTAAACCCTTTTTTGGATAAACCCATATCAGAAAGAGATTTATGTTCATATATGTTTGCTGTTGCAATAAAAAAATAAACCTATGAAACAAGTTTTTGACAACAAACCATACATAATTCTCGGTGTCCATCGTTCCGGAACAAGTTTAATGTCGCGAATTTTTGAAAAAACCGGCATTTTTACCGGTAAAAATCAAAATATAAATAACGAAGCAAAGTTTTTTTTTCAGTTAAATAATCAAACTCTAAAAGCAAATAACTCTACGGCTTATAATTTTGATACATTCCTAAGAAAAACACAAAATGAGAACTTTTTAAACGAACAAGCCCAAAGGCTTAAAATATTGGTTGATAAAAAAATTAAATCACAATTTTTCGGTATCCGAAAAGTTTTAAAACACCAATTTACAAAAGAAAAAATAAAATGGGGCTTTAAAGATCCCAGAACTGTTTTATTGTTGCCGATTTGGCAAAAAATATTCCCCGAAGCAAAATTACTTATCATCTTTCGAAATCCTGTTGATGTATGTATGAGCATATATTATTTCGAACAAAAACGATTTCTTATAAAACTGAAAAAAAGACCGAACTTAAAATTTGAAATGCAACTTGAAGAAGCGTTTAAAGTTTGGAAAAGCTTTACAGAAATTCTTTATGCAACATCAAAAAACAACACACATAATACGCTGATTGTCAGATACGAAGATCTTCACAAAAAAGAAGTTATTCAAAAGATAATCAAATTTACCGAAAGCAAAATTGAAGAAAAAGAAATCTCAGAAATGATAAAAAGCAAAACAAGCAACTACGAAAAACCCGAAGGTTACAACCGGTTACTCGAAATTGTTCGAAATGATAATCTCGTTCAAAAAATATACCCCGATTTAGAATTTTGATATGCAAAAAACAATAATAAACACAAACAAACTGTTTAAAACCGAAACAGCATTAAAGGTTCTGCCGAAAACAATTACGGTTTGGCATGATTTAAAAAAGCAGGTTGCAAAAATCGACATAATCATCAACGGTTTTCGAAAACCCGAACTTACAAATGCAACGGCACTTAACTATCTTTTGCTTGAAGATAAAATACCGATAAATGTAATAATCGTAGAATCATCAGGCGATGAAAACATTTTTAATCAACTAATCAAACACAATAAAGTAAGTAAAATTTTAGTTGAAGACCACAAAGCAAGCCACCCTGAACACGGAGCAGGTTCATACGGTATGTCAATTTCATCAGCCGTAGGATTCTATTTTTCAAAATCACCCTACGTTTTTTTCAGCCATAACGATATGATTGCCTTAAAAAAAGATTTTCTCGAACATCTTTTATCTAAACTTAACGAAAAAACACGAATTGCATCTTTTACCCAAAGACATGTAATTCCTTTTACCGGTTGCATGCTTATTGATCGAAATTTAGTAACTGATTCCGAAACCGACTGGTTACTTTATGACAATAATCCGTATATTGAAAGGTCAAAGTTTTTGCAAGATTTATGTTCCCTCAAAGAAAACAAACCAATGTTGAAATGCGACTGGATTGATTCGGGAGAAGCATTAATTTATGAAGAAATTGCAAAAGGGAACAATGTTTTCGTTGCTGCTTCATTCGGCGGTACAAAAGGATTATGGAAAACAACTTTTGATTTACTCGGTATAACTAAACGTGATGTTGAAAAAATAGGGAATGCAATTATTTACGAAAACTTAACAACTAATAAAAAAGAATTCAAAAAACGATATAAGTTTGTGCTGAGGGCAGGAAAAAAATGGGAAAACATACGATGGTTTTTGAGCAAGCGTAAAAATTACTGGCGATACTCAATAAATGAGAATAATGATTTAATTTTTATTCACCACGGCAGAGGAACTCGCAGAACAATTAATCGTTGGATGAAATTTGTGCATGCTCTGAATAAAAGCCTTTCGGAAGATTAGCCTTTTTCTAAACGGTCTTTTTTCTCCGGTAAAATTAAAATAATAAAATTCAAAATATTGAAACAGAAGAACTTCGCAAAAATAAAGTATTCAATTTTTTTTGTAAATAAATAAACTGTTACCGAAAATAGTAAAGTAATAACAGGAATAGTAATTTTAAGATGAATAAGAATCTTTTCGTTTTTTCTTGCCAAAACTTTTTTTGACAAAACCGAACTTACTATAAAAAGCGGAACTATCAATACAAATAATTTGAAATAATAGGCAGATTTTAAATATTTATCGGTATAAAGTATCCTTATCAAATCATCTGCAATAAAAAATAAAATTCCGGTAAGTATTATTCCAAAAAAAAGTAAAATTAGTATTTGTTTAACGGACAATGAAATATTATGCTTTGCAAACTTAGGGAAAGTAATAGCTGCTGCACTTTTAATGAAATTTTTTATGATGTTAATTAAACCCAAAGAAATTGCATACACAGCAAGCATTTTTATATCTAAAATACCTATTAAAATTTTATCAAAATGGTTTACTACCGTATTTAAGATACCTAATTTCGTAATAAATCCGGCATATTGCAATGTGTCTTTACCTTTTTGGTTGTTTTTTATTTCCTTTTTTGTTCTTAAATATAGCACAATGTGAAAAAATGCAGTGCCGAAAAGATATGCAGCTACAACAGGTAACAAATAATTTCGAAATAAAACAATTGCCGAAACAATCAAAACAGTTTTTCCGATTGTTATTAAAATATTATGCTTCGTAAATTTCTCAAATTGTTCTTTTCCTTTCAGAAATACCTGCCATTTATCAAAAGAAAACAAAAAAGGGAAAACAACAGCCGATAACAGTAATGCAAACGCAACAAGTTCTTCCGATTTAAAAAAATAGTAAACGGCAACACCTACAAGAAATAAACTTCCGAAAGGCGAAAATCTAAGTGCCCGGCTAACACCGAGTTTCAAATCGCCTTCATTACCTTTGGCTATACTTCTTATCAAAGCCGGATTTAATCCCGGAACTGAAAAAAACGAAAAAAAAGCAATAATCGACAACACTAACTGATATTGACCGTATATTTCTTTCTCAAAAAAGCGAGCAAACAGCATTGATGTTGCAAGTCCTGCAACCATAACAACCGCTTGGCTGAGAAGCATCCAAAAACCGTTTTCAACAAAATAAGGTAAATCAAATCCCAGGCGATCGCCTGTTTTTTTACTGATATTATATATTTTACGCCTTATTTTTTTCAACAGAAATAATTATTAAGCTAAAGCGTAAAAATAACATTTTTTTATTTTCAAAATAATTATAATAATTTTGAAACATTACTTTACTTCAAACAATATGAAAAGAAGCAAAAAATCAAAAGATAACATCAAAACAAAAAATGTTGTTAAAAAAAATACGAAACAAACAAAAACAGAATACACACAAACATTCTTTTTTGAAAAATATTTTAATGTTTGGACACTTTCATTATTAATTTTTGTTATCGGTTTTTTTGCTTTCTCAAAATATTTAACAGGCGAGTATCTTTTCTTTTTTAAAGACATAGGCAGTGACAGCATAAACCAAAATTATCCGGGCTTGGTTCATAAAATTAACCTTTTAAAAGAAGGGTTTTTCTCAGAATGGTCATTTTCCAAAGGCATGGGTGATGAATACATTACGGGTATTGCTTCCGAACCGTACGGACTTTTGCGTCAAACAATTGACTATTTAGGAGCAAGTTTCGGCGGTGCTAACTTTTTTATATTCGGAAGATTTTTGCGAATTTTTATTTTTTCTTTTTTGTTCAGCGGAATTATCAGCTATTTGTATTTCAGAACTTTATCTTTTGAAAAACATATCTCGTTTATCGGTGCATTGTTGATTTCTTTCTCCGGCTATATGGTTGTAGGTGCCGGGTGGGGATTTTCTTCGCACATTTTTAAAGCAATGTTTTTGCTTTTTGCATTTGAACAACTTTATTTAAAAAAACGATGGTATTTTTTCCCTTTTGCAGTAATCTTGCTGTCTTCAAACCCTTTTGTTTTATTTATTTATTCCGTATTTTTAGTTTTATACTCACTTTTCAGATATTTTTCCGAAGAAAAAAACAAATTGCCCGACTACTTCAAACTATCCGGAAAAATGATACTGCTCGGATTTGTCGGTTTAATGATGAACTTCTCTCATCTTTTACGTTCTTTTTTGAAAATGTATAACAGTCCGCGAGTTGCCGGAGATGTGTCATACAGCAACATTTTAAGTGCAGGGCAAGATATTACCGAACACGGAAACCTTGCAGGAACAACTATTTTTCGCTTTTTTTCAAGCGATATTCTCGGAACGGGAAGTAATTTTCACGGCTGGTCCAATTATCTTGAAGCACCGCTTTTTTATATAGGATTACTTACTTTGTTGATATTTCCGCAAGTTTTTATTCGCCTTAATAAAAGAAAAAAAATCATTTTCGGAACTTTCCTCGGATTTTGGGTGCTTACTTTATTTTTCCCTTATTTGAGATATTCTATGCTTGCTTTTACGGGTGACTATTTTCGCTACGGTTTTGACTTTTTCATTCCTTTTACCTTATTGCTCTTTGCAATATTTGCTGCTGACGAAATAATAAAAACAGCTAAAATTAATTTACCTTTGCTTGCTGCAAGTTTAACAGTTCTTATTATTCTTCTTTTTGTACCCTATGAGAGCATTTCTTCTGTTAACATTAATTCAACTATCCGGAATTCAGTTATAATTCTTTTGGTTTTATATGCCCTTTTCATTTTTCTTTTATCAAAACCAAAATATAAATCGTTATCAAAATCGGCAATTATGTTGCTTGTTATTTTTGAACTTTCGTATTTTTCTTACCAATCATACGCCACAAGAGAACCGATTACAAAAACAGAATTTAAAAAAGACAAAGCCGGTTATGCCGACGGCTCAATAAAAGCTGTAAAACTTATCAAATCAACAGATAAAACACCTTTTTTCAGAACCGAAAAAGATTATCAATCAGGAAATGCAGTACACAGCAGTTTAAATGATGCCTTAGCACAAGACTATTTCGGAACAACATCTTATTCTTCATTTAATCAACTTAATTATGTTCGGTTTCTTGAAAAAACCGGCGTTATACAAAAAGGAGATGAAACGGCTACAAGATGGTTAACCGGATTACGTGGCTCTCCTCTGTTGCAAACTTTCGGAAATGTGAAATATCATTTGAGCAAATCAAAAAATCCTGAATTTCTTCTATTCGGTTTTGATTCATTATCAACTGAGAGCGGTATAACAATTTTAAAAAACAGATATTATTTACCTTTCGGTTATACTTATGATAAATACATTGATTCGGAAGATTTTAAAAATCTGATTAATTACCAAGTTACCGGGCAATCTTTAACAAATATATATACAGATTTATCCCGAACTGTTGAGCAACAAAAATTAACAGAAATTATTTCTAAACTACAGACTGTCATAAACATCAGATATTCAAACAACAACACTTTCAATGATGTATTGATAAAACAACTCGGAACAGAAGATGCAGAGAAATATTCAATAACAATTTCAAAATACAGTGTTTCAAATTTCAGAAATCAAATTGCACTTTTATCAGGTTTTGTTTATGAAAAAGAATTTAATAAAAATGTAAATATCAGCAGTTTTGAAAAAATACAATTTAATGATTCAAACATACTTGTTCCTGCTTCAAGTTTCAATTTTGATATTTACAAAAAAATAACCGACGAATTAAAACAAGACACTTTTCAAATAGAAAATTTTTCTAATTCAAATATTAAAGGCAAAATAATTTTACCAAAAACAAAAATGTTATTTTTCACGATACCCTACGATGAAGGCTGGAAAATAAAAGTAAACGGCAAAGAGGAACTCCTGCAAAGAATTAATTTCGGGTTTGCCGGAATTGTTCTTCCGAAGGGTTCTTATAATATTGAATTATATTACGTTCCTAAGCATTCAAGGTTTGCAAATATGGTTTCGTTAATCTCAATTCTCAGTTTTTGGAGTTTCTTATTTTATTTTATAATTAAAAAAAGGAGGAAACAAAAAGCCTAAATTAAATTTCAACTATTAGTTTTAACCTTTCAATTAAAATATGTCAAAACTTTATATAGTCCCGACGCCTATCGGCAATTTAAAAGATATAACTTTCAGAGCAATTGAAGTGTTGAAAGATGTTGATTTAATTTTGGCGGAAGATACACGCAAAACATCAGTTCTTTTAAATCATTTTGAAATTCGAAACAAACTTCAAGCCTATCATAAATTTAACGAGCACAAACAAATTCAACCGATTATCGAAAAATTGAAATCCGGAAAATCAATTGCATTAGTAACCGATGCAGGTACTCCGGGCATTTCAGATCCCGGTTTTTTGATTGTCAGAGAGTGTATAAAAAACAAAATTGAAATTGAAACCTTACCCGGAGCAACAGCATTTGTTCCTGCACTGATAAACTCAGGTTTTCCTTCCGATAAGTTCTGTTTTGAAGGCTTCTTACCGCAAAAAAAAGGACGGCAAAAAAGATTAAAAGAATTGACTAATGAAGAAAGAACAATTATTTTTTATGAATCTCCTCACAGATTATTAAAACTGCTTAACCAAATATCAGAATTTTTCGGAGATAAAAAGCAGATATCGGTTTCTCGCGAACTGACAAAAATTTACGAAGAAACAAAAAGAGGAACAGCAAATGAATTAATCGAATACTACAAAGAAAAAACAATAAAAGGCGAAATAGTCGTTGTTATATACGGAAAAAAGAATGATAACCCTAAGGATTAAAATTTCAAATTAAAAATAACTATATTTGCTTTTGAATATAAAATAAAGAATGAAAATAAGATTTAAAATATTCATATCAATCCTTTTAACCGCAATCATTATAAGTTCAGCTTTTCTTATAATAATTCCTTTTGAATCGATTACTCAATTTGTTGAAAACAATATAATTATTTTCGGAATAATTTCAGCATCTTCTTTAATTTTAATAAGTCTTACTATATTTCTGTTAATCATTGACATAGAAAAGCCGTTAAGTCGTATCAAACTATTTATCAGAAATATAAATTCCGGCAAGTCTAATCAAAAAACAAAACTGAATACTGCCCGAAAAGACAATATAGGAATAATTTCGGCAGAACTGATAACTTTGCAAAAAACATTGCATAACGCATCATTATATGCAGAAAATCTTAAATCAGGTAAATTTGAAGAATTAGAAAAACATATAAGTTCCGATGCAATTATCGGAAAAACATTATCCGAAATTCAAGAAAACTTGATTTCAATTGAAAAAGAAAAAAAATATACTGTTGAAGAAAATAAAAAAACACAATGGTTTCAAAACGGTATAGCAGATTTTGCAAAATTATTACAACAAGATTTTGAAAGTACCGAAGATTTAGCTTCCGCAGCAGTTAAAAAATTAGTAAAACATTTAGAAGTTGAGCAAGGAGGTATTTTTGTTTTACATGAAAACGGTGAAGAAAAAACTCTCGTTTTAGAAGCAGCCTACGCATTCGACAAAAAGAAAATTCTTGATGCAGAATTTGAAATTGGCGAAGGATTAGTAGGAAAATGTGCAAAAGACCTAAAAACAATTAAAATTGAAAATCTGCCGGAAGGCTACACATTTATAGGTTCAGGCTTGGGCGAAGATACTCCCGAAACACTACTTTTAGTTCCTATGATGCACGAGAATATATTATTCGGAGTTATCGAAATTGCATCTTTATATAAAATACCTGATTATAAAATTAATTTTATAAATGCCGTAGGTGAAAGAATAGCAACCGAAATTTATAATCTGAAAACAAAACTTCTTACAAAAACACTGGCAGAAGATTTTAAAAAACAAGCAGAAGAATTAGCTTTAAAAGAAAAAGAGACAGAACAAACAATAAATCAACTTCAAAAAGCAAAAGATAAAATTGCTGAGCAAGCTGCTGAAAGTAACGGAATATTGAAAGCTCTTATTTCTGTTGCATCAGTTGTATTTTATGATATGGAAGGCAGAATTACAAATATAAATCAAAAAAACTTGGAACTTTTTAATCTTAAAAAAGAAGAACAAATAGGGAAAACCCATTTTGAAATTCTAAAAGAGGCAAAAGAAAATCCGGAGTGGTTTGAAGAATTTTGGAATGACCTTCGCAAAGGAAAAACGAGAACAAAAGAATATTATATAAAAAATGAAGACAAAGAAATGTGGTTGCTTGAAACTTTCACTCCGATATTAAATAATGAAGGTAAACCTGAAAAAGTAATAAATATCGGAATTGACATAACCGAGCAAAAACTTCTTGAAAAGCAGCTCAACAAACAACATAAATAATTTTTCAATATTAATATCCGTTATTTAAAGGTTATAAATAATTTCTTCTATTAATTCAATTTCAAATGAACAGAATATATTTAATAATTACCTTTATTATCAGCATAAATTCTGCTTTTTCTCAAGAATATTCCGTTTACGGAAATGCAGCAACATATTCGGGAACAACACTTGAAATGTATGTATATTCTGATTATATTACAAAAACAAAACAAATAATCTCGAGATGTAAAGTTGATGAAGAAGGATACTTTTCTTTTAAACTGACAGAAAAAGATACCGTTGAAGCATTTATTGATTTAGATGTTTTTATAGGAAGAATAATTCTTGAACCCGGTAAAGATTTTAAAATTGTATTACCGAAAAAAACAGTCCGAAACGATTATGACAGATTAAATCCATATTTTGAACCGATGCAATTTTACATAAGAATTTTAAACGGAGATGATAATATTACCTCGGCAATAAAGCTTTTCAACAGACTTATGGAGCAATCAAACAAAATAATTTTTAAAGATAAAACGTATATTAATTCAGGAATTGTAGAAAAAGAAATAAAAAAAATAGATGACAGCACATCATACATATCAAACTCTTTTTTTAACAATTACAAAAAATATAAATTTCTATATTTAAGACATTTAACCTTCTATAAAAATAAAAAAGCAATCATCAGAAAAGATTTTTCGGGGCAAAAACTTTTTGCTAAAAACCCTGCCTATAATGAAATGCTTGAGAAATCTTTTAAATCATTTATTTTTCAAACAAACGGAGATACTTTATATAACTTTCTTTCTGCCGATTATTCTTGGAATAATTATATGAATTATTTGGCAAAAGATAAGATGTTTTATAATAAAGAATTTCGCGAGTATCTTTTTTTGCTGAACCTTTCAAAATTATTTTACAGAAACAGCACCTATCAAAAAAGTATAATAAAGCTGCTGCGTTCTGCAAAAAGTACAGATATAACAAAACAATCCGAAATCATTATTTATAATTTTCTTAATAAATCTGCAAAGTTAATTGTCGGAAATCCGATTCCGTATTTCAGTTTGCCTGACGAAAACGAATTATTTGTTTCTCCCGATGAATTTGAAGACAACTTTGTATATCTGTGTTTCTATAATAAAGACAGTTACGCATGCCAAAAAGAAATAGAGTTATTAAATCAACTTAATAAAAAAGAAATAGATCTATTAAAAATAGTAACAATATTTGTTGATGAAAATTCAGATTATATAAAAGATTTAAAAGAAAATAAAGAATACGACTGGACATTATTGTATTGTAACAAAAAAGATAAAGTTTTAAGCGACTATAAAGTTGTTGCCTATCCTACTTATTACCTTATACATCCTACGGGAACATTATCTTTATACCCTGCTCCGAGCCCTGCCGAAAACTTTGAGTCAGTTTATTACAAAGCATATCAAAGTTGGAAAAGAAAACTTATTCGTGACGAAAACAAGTAACGTTTTCTTTCGCTTTTTTATTTAGTTGCACAGAACTGCGAATATAAATAAGACAAATTGCTTTATTCATATTTCCCGCTTTTGAATTTATTGTATAATTCCAGAGGATTAATAATAATACCGCCCATAACTTCATAGTAGTTATATGAACGTCTTGTTTTTCTGGTAAAATCAAGAGTGTTTGATTCTCTGTTTTTGTTCCTGAATTCAAAGGACAACAATACTCCCGGATAAACTTCATAGCTGCCTTTAAATTTAAAACTCATATACTTGTAAGCTAATAAAGGGTCATTTGTAATATTAGGATCGGGAGCTGTTCTTATCAAATAATTAAGTGTTTTATATTCAGGAGTAAGGTCTATATTCAGCTTTTCTGTATTATACCCGAAGTTAATTCCGAACGATATTGAGTTATATGAGTAGTAATCTTCAAATAAATCGTCTTTGCTTTTATATGCAATAAACGGCTTAATTTCAAATACATCTGCAAAAATCCCTCTCACATAAAATTTGCCGAAATAATAGTTCCAAAGTCTAAGCGGGTAATTATTTAATTCCTTTCCGTACATATCAGAAGCAATTATCTCAGAAAACATTTTTTTAGAATATCCTATGTCTAAGTTTGCTTTTAATTCAAGTTTTTTAATTTTAAAATCATGTCGTAATCTTATATCTATTTTCTCATCATTGTAATCTAACGGTAAAATTCCGAAAGTTGTATCATAAAGTCTTTTACCGAACGATGAATTAAGTTCAATATCGGTATTTTTAGAAATGCGATAATAAAAGTATAAATCGGCACGGTTCATTTTATAAGAATATAACCGTGTCAACTCATCACCCAAAACAGATGTTGCAATTTTATTTACGCGATCGAATCTATATTTCAATCCTAAATGCATTTTTTTGTTTATTCTGTATTCGTAATTAAACCTTACATTAAATTTCTTTTGGTTTAAAACATTGTAATTTGAATATCTTCTGTTCCAAAAACTATTGTGAAATCTTAAAGTATGTTTTTTCTTAATTCTATATTTAAAATATAGGTCATAATCAAAGTCAAAATAACTATCCGAAAGAATCATGTCAGATCCTGTTAATTCACTTCCGTCTCTTAATATTAACCTGTCGGGTGCTCTGAAAATATTACTTTCATAGCCAAAATTGCTGTAAAGTTGCGGCTTAAATTTAATTTGTCCGAATGATTGTAAGCTTATTATCATTACAATCGCTAAAGTTGTAAAATATTTTTTTTTCATTTTATTTTGATATTTCGTTAATTGCATTTTGTGCTTTAATAAATCCTGAATCAATACTGACAGCCTTTTCATAATAATTTAAGGCCTCATCAGTATTATCGTTTTTTTGTTTAATTCTGCCGAGTAAGTAGTATGCGTTTTTATGTTTATCATCAACTTTTATAGTTTTATTCAACATTGTTTCTGCTTTATTGTATTCATTATTCTCATAATACAGCTTTGCAAGCCAATAATAATTCCAACTTTTATGCCTGCCCATTTCTATTGATTTTAAATACCACTTTTCAGCAGCAACAAGGTCATCAGCCTTATCATAATTTCTTGCAATTTTATATGCTAAATTTTTGCTTTGCTTAAATCTAAAATACTTCTCCCCTGCAACTGCAGCACTTTTCCATTTTTTTTCTTTCTCAAGAATATCTATAATTAAATAATTCGCATTTTTACTGTAAGGGTTTAGAGCAAGGCATTTTTCTAATTGAAAAACTGCATTAATATAATCATTGCCGGAATAATAAACTTTTGCTAACAAAAAACGACTCTTGAAATCGGAAGGGTTAATATCAATTGCTTCATTTAATATATCGGCTGCCGAGTTTATTTTATTTTGTGATAAATAAATATCGGCAATTTGCTTCATAGCATTTATATTATTCGGATCTGAATGTAAAATGTCATTTAAAATTTCTAAAGATTTTTCATTGTTTCCGTTTTTTATATAAACTAAAGCTAAATTATACTTTGCCGGTATATAATTCGGGTATTTTTGTAACAAAGCATCGTATGTTTTTATTGAATTAGAGTTATCTCCGTTTTTTCTGAATGCTATCGCAAGATTTTTCATTGCTTTTAAATAATCAGGATTAATCCTTAAAGCATTTTTATATGAATATATTGCAGAGTCTAATTTGCCGGTTTTCTCATAAATAGTTGCTAAGTTAAACCATGCCTTTTCGTATTCGGGGAATTTTTTAATAGCTTCTTTATAGTTTCTGACAGATGCGGCAGTATCCTTTAATCTTAAATACAACAAAGCCATATTATAATTTGCTTCGTGGTATGATTTGTTTTGAGAAAGTGCAGCTTTATAAGAATTTATTGCTTTATTATATTTGTTTTGCTTCCTTAGAACCAAACCTTTGTTCAAATATGCTTCCGGGTAATAACCGTCTGCTAATTTAATAGCCTTATCATAATTTAGTATAGCTTTATTATATTCTTTTTTTGCTGAATTTAATTTAGCCATATTAAAATAGGATTGAGGTTGAAGAGAATCTTGTTTTAAATTTTCGGCATATAGTTCTTCTGCTTCTTTTTTTCTGTTTTGAGAAATTAAAAAATCACCGTAAGCTTTAATTGTTTTTTCATCATCAGGATTTAATTCAAATGCTTTTAAAAAGTTTTTTTCTGCCAGATTCATATTCCCCTCTTTAAAAAATAAGAAAGCTAATTGATAATATGCTTCATATACCGTTGGATTCAGCAAAATTATATCATTAAGGTATTTCTTTTTTTTCTCTGTTGATTCTTCTGACAGAGCTAATTGAACCCTGGGTAAAATATAATTTGGTTTTAAAAGGACGGCTTCTTCAAAGTTGCTTTTTGCCGAACTGTTTTTGCCTGTTTGCAACCGGGCTAAGCCTAAATAATATAATGCCTTGGCTTTAATTGTTCCGCTTGACAGGTTGGCGGCAATTGCAGAATGTTTTGCAGCATCTTCCCATTTTTTAATTTTTATATATAAAATTGCAAGATTAAGGTGTGATTTTGTATTTTTTGATTGAATTCTTATTAAATCAAGGTAGGTTTTTTCGGCCTCTAAATATCTGTGTGTTCTTGAATAAGCTATCCCCATATTCGTATAAGCCGGAGCATATTGATTATCAAGCGAGATGCATTTCTTAAAATACTCAATAGCTTTATTATAGTTTTTTAATTTTAATTGTATAATTCCTATTTTATTAATAATCCCCTTATTATTTGAATATTGATTGCCTAATATGCTGAAATACTTTTCGGCTTCTTTATAGTTCCCCGAATTAAAAAGTTTATTTCCTTCAACAAATAGTGTATCTGATTCTAATTCAATATTTTCATTTTTGTCCTCAATTTCATATTCTGTATATAAATCATCCGAACCTTCTTTTACAGAAGTAATTTTTATTATTTTCGGCATAATACTTATTCTTCCAGCATATCGGTCAACCATTATAATTGCTACTGTAATTAATAACAAAATAACAGTAAAAGGTATAAATGTATTTAAAATGCGGTTAATCATACTTTAAATTTTATTTGCATATAATAAATCTCTTAATCCTGTCTGAGTAACATTTTGTATCTCAATACCGGGTCTTGCATTTATTTCAAGTACCAACGGTCCTTTATATTCGTCAATTGCAATATCAATTCCTAAAAATAAAAGAGGAGAGTTGTTTGCAATTTTTTGTGAAATACTTAATATTTCCTGCCAAAAAGGTATTTGCAAGCCTTCAATTATAACTTTTGAATCAGGGTGGAATATTTCATAGCTTTTATAATCATAAGCTTTTTTTAAAATGCCTGTTTCCAAATCAACCGAAACCCCAATTGCTCCTTGGTGGAGGTTTGCTTTCCCGTCAGACCGGTCTGTCGGAATTCTCAGCATAATATTTATTATTATTTTTTTGTATGTAATTATTCTTATATCCGGAACCCCTTTTGAATATATTTTTTTGAAGAAATTATGTGACTGTATTTGATATTCTACAATTGTTCTGTCATTTGTTCCGAACGAGTAAATACCAAATATTATATTTGCAATAAAACTTCTTATATCTCGGTATGTGTATTTCTTCCCTGATTGTGTTTTCCAAGTATTTTCGGTTTCTTTATTAAGAACTAATATACCTCCTCCTGCTTTGCCGTTTGCAGGCTTAATAACTAATTGTTTGTATTTTAATAAGCTACTCCATTTTTTATTAATTTCTCCTATTTTATCAATTATTGCATAAGTATTAGGATGCGGAATATTATGATGCTCAAAGAACTGCTTTGTAACAATTTTATCATTGGCTAAAATAAAATCCTTTTTCTTATTGTTCGGATATACCAAAATCCGATTTCTGGCATTTACACCAAAAATCTTTTTATCAAGGTTTAATATTGTTTTGAAACGATTCATTCGTAATTATATAAATTTATATTTAAGAGATTAACCAACGAAAGCGCCAATATTCAGTTAACCTTAAACCTACCCACTTGCCTAACCATAATTCTGTTCCGATTATAAGAAGTAATATTTCAGGGAAAGCCAAAAATACCGACTCTAAAGTATCTGAATTCATCACAAAAAATGCTGCTGAAGCAACAAACAGAGTTTGAATCATTAAAACAGCAGTTTTTTGCAAACCGTCTTCTTCTATTTTTCGGCCTAATCTTTCGGCGGTTACTGTTAATATAACAATTGGAAATAATGTAACATACGACATTTTATAAAGACCTGCATCAATTGCTAATATCGATATTAAGATGGATGATACGATAACAAAAATTAATAAAATTGCCATTTTAGGAACATAGAGCAGACCCATCCTTTCTAAAGGGAAGTGCATGAATGACACCAAAACAGTAATAAATAAAAATCCGGACATACCATATATCAAACCTGTTTCGCTGAATGCAATTGCAATTAAAGCAGGGAGAAAAACACCAAAGGTTTGAATTCCTATAACATTCCTAAATATTGCAACAAATAATGCTCCCATAGGCAACAAAATTATTATTTTAATAAGCCCTAAAGGAATACCTACTTTTGTAAAAATAAACCAAAACTTATATGCATTCAAAGGTGTATCTTTTAATTCAGTCAATAATGACGGGTTTGGTTGTATCCTTGTGTTTATAGTAAAAAAATAATTAAAGTTTATATTTGAAGTATGTGAAAATAAATAATAATCCCCACTATATAAAGACAAATAATTAGCGGGTATTTCAGCATAGTAATTATTTAAAGCATCAAATGGTACCCAGTATCCTTGAATATATGCCTCAACCCATTGATGAGATGTTTTTTTTGTTCCGTTACTTAATATAATTCCGCCGACCAACCTTGCAGGAATTCCGGCTTTTCTGGATAATGCAACAAACAATCTGCTTTTACCGTTACATGATGCTTCGTTTAATTTTGCAGCAGTAACAGCATCAGTTAACCCTTTAAAAGGTCTGGGATTTATAGCATAAACATATTTAAAAATTGATTCAAGAACTTCATTTACATTATTAGATTTAGATATATGTTTTTCATAAATTTCATTAATGAACGGATGGTTAACTTGAATATTCTCTGTTGTTTCCAAATACTCTTTCATTGAAGAAGGTGTATTCTTCGGGATTATCAATGAAGAGTCAATCTCAAACTTTTGCGAACTTCCGAAGAATGTAAATTTATAAGATATATAGTGCTCAACATTTCGTTTATTTATTGCCCAATTTCCTACTCTTCCCGATTTTTCGGAATGAACAGTAAATTCCGCTGATTCAGAGATATTTGTTTCATTGCTGATTTTTTGCCTTATGTCATTTGACGGTAAAAAACAAGATATGTTAATGTCATCGTCATAACCTGTGGCATTCATTTCCAACGTAACATCATAAGTTGTAACAGGAAGAATTTTTTGAAAAGAGTAATTCCAAAATGAGAATTTAAATAAAACAATTATAAGCGGTAAAATGAAAAAGATGAAAAAAACAATTATATTAAATCTGTTAAAATAGTTATAATATGTATTTATTAAATTGTTTTTCATAAATTAAAGCTTAATAATAGATTTAGAGAGTTTTTTATGCGAATATTTTAAATCATACTTCAGTGGGTAAGATACCAAAAGGTTAAAAATAGTTGGAACGAAATCTTTATTTATTAAAATTGTTGTCTGATAAAAAATATATACAAAGGGTAAGCCCCAAAGTATCTTTCGATTACTTTAACTTAAATCATGATTACGAAAGAACAATAGATTATTAACAGCATCAAATATGTAAAAGATGAGCATATAAGATAACACACACTATAAACAATTGTAGAGTTATAAATGAAAAAGGCTACTTCCCAAATTTCTTCTTCACACCTTTGAGCATAACTTCAGTTAATGCTTTTATATCATATTTTGTTTCAAGTCCCCAATCTTTTTGTGCCTTTTTGTCGTTTATTGATTGGGGCCAAGAGTCGGCAATCGGTTGTCTGAAATCAGGTTTATAGCTAATTTCGAAATCAGGGATATGTTTTTTTATTTCTTCTGAAAGTTGTTTCGGTGTAAAACTTATTCCTCCGACATTATAACTTGAATGAATTGTAATTCTTTCTTTCGGAGATTCCATTAATTTAATTGTTGCGTTTACGGCATCTTCCATAAACATCATCGGTAAGGCTGTGTCGTCCTTTAAAAAACATTCATATTTTCCGGTTTTAATTGCTTCATAAAAAATTTCAACAGCATAATCCGTTGTTCCTCCGCCGGCTTCTGTTTTATAGCTTATTAAGCCGGGGTATCTGATACTTCTCACATCAACATTGTATCTGTTATAAAAATATTCGCACCATCGTTCTCCTGCAAGTTTACTTATTCCGTAAACAGTTGACGGTTCGGTAATCGTCAGTTGCGGAGTTTCAACACGAGGAGTTGTAGGTCCGAAAACAGCAATTGAACTCGGCCAAAAAACTTTTTTAATGTCTTCTACAACTTTTGCCAAATCTAATATATTCATTAAACTTTGCATATTAATATGCCACGCCTGAAGCGGTAATTTTTCTGCATTTCCGGAAAGAACAGCTGCAAGATGATAAATTTGTGTTATTTTATGACGAATTACATAATGAATTAAGCGTTTGTCATCCATAACATCAAGAACTGCAGACGGTCCTGCATTTTTAATATCATCAGGAACATCTTTAATGTCCGTTGCAAAAACATTTTCATTCCCGTGAACAAGCCGTAAAGCCGCAACAAGCTCAGAACCAATTTGTCCGGCAGCACCGATAACCATAACTCTTTCCATAAATAAACTATTTAAATTTGTTTCAAAAATAAGAATTCCGAATTAAACAAACAGCAAAAAAAGAAATAAAAATTGCTGTTTTAAAAAACATTAATTAATTTTAACCGAAATTATTTAAAAAATATACATATGAAAAAGAAAATTTTATTCGTATTAGCAGCATTTATTACAATGACATTGTTTGTTAATCAGGCACATGCACAAGTAAGTAAGATAGCGGGATTGTGGAAAACAATAGACGATGAAACCGGTGAAGCAAAATCTTATGTTAGTATTAAACAAGCCAAAAACGGAAAGTTTTACGGAGCAATAACAAAATTATTACAAGAACCGCAAGATAAATTATGTGAAGAATGTAAGGGTTCCTTAAAAAACAAAAGAATTGTTGGAATGGCTATTGTTATTAATATGAAATCAGACGGAAAAAAGCTTAAAGGCGGAAAGATACTTGATCCCGGTAACGGAAAATGGTATCATTGCACAATGGAAATTGATGCAAAGAATCCAAAAAAACTAAATGTAAGGGGTTCTATTGACGGTTGGGGCTTAGCCGGAAGAACACAAAGTTGGTACAGAGTTAAATAAAAAAATATTTCAAATAATAACTCCTAATTTGCTGCTGAAAAATCAGATGGTAATTATCAGTTGGTTTCCGGTAACAATTGTTAAGAAATAAAGGCGAGAAACATTGTATTTTCAATGTTTCTCGCAAAAAAACTATAAGCTTTAGCGGCAAATTGAAAACCCTGTCTAAAATTTAAAACTATTAAAATCTTTGCAAAAGCAAAGATTTTTTTTTGACTTAAGCTTTTATTACTTTTATGAAAATTTTCAAACTAAATATATGAAAAAAGTATCAGTCCTTGGTGCGGGCTTAGTCGGTAAAGCAATCGCTGTTGATTTAAATAATAAATTTAATGTGCATTCTTATGATATTGATAAAACTGCTTTAAAATTATTAAATGATAAATACAACATCAAAACAACAGAAATTAACTTATTTAATTCAAACAACATTAAAAACGCTGTTGAAAATGCAGATATTGTTGTTAATGCTCTTCCCGGTTTTATGGGATTTAAGGCTTTAAAAGAAATAATAAAGGCAAAAAAAAATGTTGTTGATATATCATTTTTTCCGGAAGACCCTTTTGAACTTGATAAACTTGCAAAAGAAAAAGGAGTAATTGCAATAACAGATTGCGGTGTTGCACCCGGAATGGGAAATGTTATTTGCGGTTTTCATAATGAAAGGATGCAAATTAATGATTATAAGTGCTATGTAGGAGGCTTGCCTTTTGTTAAAGAGTGGCCGTTTGATTATAAAGCCGTTTTTTCTCCGATTGATGTAATTGAAGAATACACACGCCCGGCAAGATATATTCAAAATAATGAATTAATAATTCGAGAAGCATTAAGCGAGGCTGAACATATATTTTTTGAAGGAGCAGGAACATTGGAGGCTTTTAATACAGACGGTCTCAGAAGTTTAATGCAAACAATGAAAATACCGAACATGATTGAAAAAACATTACGCTATCCGGGAACAATCGAATATATGAAAGTTCTCAGAGCTTGCGGTTTTTTTGACAAAACAGAAGTTGAAGTTAAAGGAAACAAAGTTGTTCCTCTTGATTTAACTGCAAAATTGCTTTTCCCGAAATGGGAATTAAAGCAAGGAGAAAAAGAATTTACGGTTATGCGAGTTATATGTGAAGGAACAGAAAACAGCAAAAAAATAAAATATACATACGATTTGTTTGATACTTTTGATGAAGAAACAAATACAACATCTATGGCAAGAACAACAGGCTATACATGTACGGCAGCAGTAAATTTACTTGCCGATAATCATTACAAACATACAGGAATCTCTCCTCCTGAATACCTGGGCAAAAATGAACAAAACTTTAAGTTCATAATCAACTATCTGTCAGAAAGAAGTGTTATTTATAAAAAAGAAAAAGTGCTTATAAATTAACAAAAAACAATAACCGTATGTTTACTAATAAATTGCAGTCTCTTATTTATACCGATTCTAAATAAGCGTTTTTTTATATAGAAATATAGTTATATATTTGTATTATATAACAATAAAACAAAATATTATATTATGGCAATAAAAAAAGTATGGGTAGATGAGGGCTGCATTTCTTGCGGTTTATGTGAAGAAGTTGCAGAAGATATATTTGAAGTTGATGATGTATCGGAAGTAAAAGAAGGTGCTGATTTTTCAAGTAACGAAGATGCTATTAAAGAAGCTGCAGAAGGCTGCCCGGTAGAAGTAATAAAATTTGAAGAAGACTAAATAATCAATTTATTTAATTTGTAATAAGGCGGAACTTTTTGTTTCGTCTTTTTTATGTTTCGAAATATGCTTTGGCAGATATTTTCGCAAGTAATATTTTATATCTTTGAAAATTATTATAAAATTCTAAAAAACATATAAAAATGAAAAAAATAGCAGTTATTGGTGCCGGAACAATGGGAAACGGTATTGCACATGTATTTGCACAGTCAGGATATGATGTTTCGTTAATCGACATCAGTGAGTCGGCATTGAACAAAGCATTATCAATTATTCAAAAAAACCTTGACAGGCTGATAAAAAAAGAAAGAATAACCGAAGATGATAAAAATGCAACTGTAAGCAGAATAAAAATACATACAGGTATTAAATCAGGAGTTAAAGATGCCGATTTAATTGTTGAAGCAGCAACAGAAAACGAAGATTTAAAACTTAAAATTTTCAAAGAAATTGATGAGGCAGCAAAACCCGAAGCAATTTTAGCAACAAATACGTCTTCAATTTCAATAACAAAAATTGCCGCTGTTACAAAAAGACCCGAAAAAGTTATCGGAATGCATTTTATGAATCCTGTTCCGATTATGAAACTGGTTGAAATAATAAAAGGGTACAAAACATCGAATGATGTAATGCAAACCATTATGGAAACAGCCAAAACACTCGGGAAGGTTCCTGTTGAAGTTAATGATTTTCCCGGTTTTGTTGCAAACAGAATATTAATACCAATGATTAACGAAGCAATTATTACTTTAAACAGAGGTGTTGCAGGTGTTGCAGAAATTGATACGGTTATGAAACTGGGAATGGCTCATCCGATGGGCCCTTTGCAACTTGCTGATTTTATTGGTTTAGATGTTTGCCTTGCAATTACTGAGGTTCTTTACAAAGGTTTAGGTGAAGCTAAATATGCAGCATCTCCTTTATTGAAAACAATGGTTGATGCCGGAAATCTCGGGGTTAAATCGGGAGAAGGTTTTTATTCGTGGGGGCACGGAACAAAAGAACTTATTGTGGCTGACAGATTTAAAAAATGACAGGAGCAAAAACATATTTTATTTCTGATATACATCTTGGTTTGCCGAACAACGAAAAAAGTTTTGAAAGAGAACTGTTGTTGATAAAACTGCTTGATATATTAAAAAAAGATGCAAAAACAATATACTTTGTAGGAGATATATTTGATTTTTGGTGGGAATATAAATATGTAGTTCCGCGAGGATATGTCCGTTTTTTAGGAAAAATTGCAGAACTGTCGGATTCCGGAATTAAGATTCACTTTTTTACGGGAAATCATGATGTTTGGATGAAATCTTATTTAAGTGATGAATTAGGGCTTACGATTCATGAGAAAGAATTTGCAATTGATATTAGCGGGAAAAAGTTTTTTATTGCACACGGCGACGGTTTAGGTAAAGGAGATAATGGGTATAAATTTTTAAAAAGAGTTTTCACAAATAAATTTTTGCAATGGTGTTATTCAAGACTGCATCCGAATTTTGCCTTTTCACTTGCAAAAATATGGTCGCAATCAAGACGTAAAAAAGAAACACATTATGAATTTAAAGGAGAAGATAAAGAGCTGTTAATTAAATTTTCAAAAGATAAACTTAAAACCGAGCACTTTGATTATTTTATTTTCGGACACAGACATTTTCCGGTAATTATTGATATTGGTAAAAAATCAAAATACGTGAATATCGGAGATTGGCTCGTAAATTTCACATTTGTAGAATTTGACGGAATAAGTTTACAACAATTTACTTTTCGCTCAGGAGAAATAAAAAAATTTGCGACAGACATAACTGCGAAACAAAAAGTTGATATTTTTTAGCCGTAATTTAAAAAACCGAGTTCGATATAATATTTGCTGACAGTTTCAGGCAATTAGCCTCTAAACAAAACAAATTTTTGCAGTATTATCGGGATAATTTAAGGAAATTTGGTAAGGTTTAGAAGCTAATTGTTGAAACCTTTATAAGAAAAAACAAAAGTATCATCTTTGAACAGAAAACCCTTTATAATAACCCGTTATAATTTCTTGAGGCTCTGATTTAAAATAACGGATAATATTTATGTCTTTACAAAAAAATATAATTATGAATATTCAGTAACAAAACATCTTCAAAATTATATGAATTGGTTCAGGTATAAAAGAAAATATAATCAATATTAATTTTATTATGAAAGAAACAAGAACAACAAATATACTTTTATTGATAATTGTAATTCCGCTTATTTTTTACTTGCTGAAAATATTGTCTTTTATTTTCATTCCGCTTATTTTTTCAATGTTTATCTCATTATTATTTTTACCCTTAATGAGGTGGCTTAAAAAAAAGAAAGTTCCCCGTTTTATAAGTGTTATATTTGTTGTTCTGATAATTGCCGGAGTATTAAAACTGGGGGGTGAGTTAATTCAATTGTCAACTCATGAAATAGTATCTGTTAAAAGTGTCTTTATTGATAAGGCCGAAATAAAACTCGTAAAATTAATCACATCCGTAGAAGGTTTTTTCGGAATTGAGCGTATAGAAGGTGAAAATGTATTAATTCATTACTTTCAAAAGAATAATATTCTTAAGAATTTCGGTACAACATTAGATTTTATCGGAGATACACTTACCATGACTCTAATGACAGCTTTCTTTGTAATTCTTTTGCTTTCAGGCTCAATAAATTTTGAAAATTTGATGAACACAACTCTGTTTAAGCAAAAGTTTTCTTCTGTTAAAACCTTTATGAAAATTGAAAAAGATATTATTAAGTTTGTTAAAGTAAAATTTATTGTCAGTTTATTTACCGGAATCGGCTTTACACTTGCCTGTTTGTTTTTTGATATAAGCTTTCCTGTCTTTTGGGGGCTGTTTGCTTTTATAATTAACTTTGTTCAAATGGTCGGCTCTGTTGTTTCAGTTGTATTACTGTCTTTATTTGCTTTTATTGAACTTGACCCGACAAGTACCTTGCTCTTTTTTATTATTATAATCACAACTGTACAGGTTGTAATGGGAGGTATTATGGAACCTATTTTTATGGGTAAAACATTTTCGGTAAATGTTATGACAGTTTTGGTAATGTTGATGCTTTGGGGTTACCTTTGGGGTGTGCCGGGTTTAATTATGGCAATACCGATAACCGTATTTACCAAAATTATATTGGAGCAATTCCCTAAAACAAAGGTTATTGCAAATTTAATTTCAGGTGCAGATAAAAAAGTTAAATTCTCTCGGAAGAAAAAATTAAAAAGAAATAAAACAGTTGATACCGACTTGTAACGAGTGCTGCTGTCTTGTCTTGCAGGGAATTAAAAAAGCATGATTTTCTAAAACTAATCAATCATAAAATGCTGACTAACTTTACCCGTAAACTTTCTGCCGATTGTTCCGGAAAGTGGGTTATCTTCTACCATAACTTCTAGGAATTCACAAACCCAATAAAATCCTCAGGTGTTACGATACTTGCTTTTGCTTCCGGATACATGTTTGTAAATGATTGTGTAATTTTATGTTTTTTTCTTGTATTCCATTTCATTTCAAAAGCGGAAAGGCTATTTTTTTCTAATTCCACATAATCAACCTCACTTTTATTATAGTTTCTCCAGAAATAACTTTTAACATCCGACTGTAACCAAGCATTCATCTTCATTCGCTCACTTATCATAAAATTTTCAAATAATTGTCCTTGATCATTTCTTAATGGCAAATCTCTAAAATCTTCAATCACGGCATTACGCACACCTACATCCCAAAACAATATTTTGCTCATTTTGCTTACTTCTTTTCGGGAATTTGTACTGTATGATTTTAAACGATAGACAACAAACGATTTTTCTAATAAATCAATATAATTTTCAACCGTATCGGACTTAACTTTAAGTTGATTTGCCAACTCATTAATTGAAACTTCCGAACCTATTTGATATGCCAAAAGTTTCAGCAACTTATCTAATAATTGCGGTTTCCGAATATCTTTCCAAATTAATACATCTTTATATAAATACTGTTGAGCCAAGTTCTTTAAAATCATTTCGGCCATATCCCTTTTGACGGCAATTTCAGGATACATTCCGAACACCAAATGAAACGGTAATTCTTGCTCAATTTCAAATGGTGATTTTTCGGGATATAGTTCCGCTAAACTAAACGGATATAAATGATAAGGAAAATGCCTTCCTGTTAAAGGTTCAAAAATGCAATCAGAAATTTCTAATACAGAGGAACCGGTTGCAATAAATTGAACTTCTTTAAAATTATCTGCCATTATTTTCAAAAGCAATCCTGCATTTTTAATACGTTGAACTTCATCAATAATAACAATTTTATAATTGCCGATTATATTTTTTATTGCATTAACAGATGGATTTGCTAGGCGTTCTCGCACGTTATTTTCATCAGCATTTAACCATAAAAAGCTTCCGAATTCTTTGCTCATTTCTTGCAATAAAGTTGTTTTACCTACTTGCCTTGCTCCGACAATCAATAAAACTTTTCCTTTAAAAAAATAATCTTTTAAAGTTTTCTCTAATATTCGTTTGTAAGTTTTCATGTGTCTTTTTTATATATTTTTATTATCACATGAACCAAAAGGCTCAGCGAATCTAAACTCGCTCAAAAACTCATTCATATTTGTGATGCGTTTTTCTTATGCTCGTTTCACAATACAAATATAGAATATTTTTTAATATAACGGAAATTTTAATTGTAATTTTTCCGATATAACGGAAATTTTAATTGTAATTTTTCCGATATAGGGGAAATTTTAATACTTTTCAAGCTAATCTATCATAAAATGCTGACTAACTTTTGTCATAAATTTTTTGCCGATTGTTCCCGAAAGAGGATTTTTAGTTTTCATCGCTTCAGGATGCCATTGCACGCCTAAAATAAAAGGATGCAACAAAGTATCAGCAGGTTCAAACGATTCCGAAACTTTATCCTTAGCAAAAGATGAAACTTTAAAAAATGGAGCAACTTTTTCCATTGCCTGATGATGATTGCTGTAAACAATACTGCTGTCAGCTTTTACGATATTATATAAATATGTTCCTCTGTTAATATATACCGTATGGTTTACGGCAGTACTTTTATTTTTTTTAGCTTTTCTGCTGTCCCTGTGTAAATATTTGCTGCCTACATCCGCAGGAATATCAATAATCAAAGAACCGCCTTGCGTAACATTTAAAATTTGTAAACCTCTGCAAATTCCCAACAAAGGTATTTTTCTGTTAACCGCATATCTAATCATCATTTGCTCCAAGCTGTCTCTGTGAGAATTTATGCTTCCGCATCTGTTAAGTTCATTTTCTTTTCCGTATAATGCAGGATTAACATCTTCTCCTCCCGAAATAATTATTCCGTCAGCTTTATGCAACATCATTCTTACAGAGTCCGAACTTTTTACGGCATACATATTAAAACAAATAACTTTGTCGTTACCGATTGATGCACGCAGCCAATCCTGATGTATATTCCCGTAATCTTTTGAAACTAAAACAAGAGGTTTATTTACGTCTTCTTGTAAAACTGTGTTTTGCTGATGCTTACAAGAAAAAAATATAAGAAGAAAAATGGCGAAAACAAAAAATTTATTCATATATTTAAAGAATTATTATGGAAAAATATCTTAAAAATCATCCCAAATATACATTTAATATTCCGAAAATATAAACCGCAAAAATTATAACTATGAACACAAAGGTATTGAAAATTGCAATTTTATTTTTTATTGTAAATTTATTTGCTTGTAATACAAGCCAAGAAAACAGAAAAACAGAAGAAACCGATTTCTATTATGATGTTGCTGAAACCGAAGATGTACTTGCTGAGGAACCCGTCTATAATAAAGCTAAAAGATCAAAAGCAGACATAGATGACATCAATATCCCCGACGGTCCTAAACCCGATGAAGGCGACCCGAATTTAAACACCGAAGAATATGACAAAATTGTTGAAAACGAATTTTTAGATTCTAAACAAAATCCTCTGTCAACTTTTTCTATTGACGTTGATAATGCTGCATATTCAAATGTAAGAAGAATTCTTAATAATAACGAAATGCCGGATAAAGGAGCAGTAAGAATTGAAGAAATGATTAATTACTTCACCTATGATTATCCCGAACCGACCGGTAAACATCCTTTTTCTTTTAATACTGAAATTTCAGACTGCCCTTGGAACAAAGAAAATAAATTAATTCATATCGGGCTTCAAGGGAAAAAACTTGATTATAATGATTTAAAGCCGTCAAACTTAGTTTTTTTATTAGATGTGTCAGGCTCAATGGAAAACCAAAACAAACTACCCCTTTTAAGAAAATCGTTTAAATTATTGCTTGATGAACTGTCACAGCAAGATAAAGTTTCAATTGTAGTTTATGCAGGTGCTGCAGGCTTAGTTCTTCCTCCGACAGCCGCATCCGAAAAGAAAAAAATAATGCGTGCATTAGACGATTTGCAAGCCGGAGGTTCAACAGCAGGAGGCGACGGAATTATACTTGCATATAAAATTGCAAAAGAGAACTTAATAAAAAACGGAAATAACAGAATAATACTTGCAACAGACGGTGATTTTAATGTAGGAACATCTTCTACAAGTTCATTAGTAGATTTAATTGAAGAAAAAAGAAAAGATAATATTTATTTGACGATTCTCGGTTTCGGAATGGGAAATTATAAAGACGGCAGAATGGAGCAAATAAGTAATGCAGGAAACGGAAACTATTTTTATATTGATAACATTAAAGAAGCTGAAAAAGTTTTTGTAAAAGAAATGCGAGCAAATATGTTTACAATTGCCAAAGATGTTAAAATTCAAATCGAATTCAACCCTACACACGTAAAAGCATATCGTTTAATTGGTTACGAAAACAGAATAATGGCAAAAGAAGATTTTGACGATGACACAAAAGATGCAGGAGAACTTGGTGCAGGTCATACAGTTACGGCTCTTTATGAAATTGTTCCGGCAAATTCAAATTGGAACGTAAGAACTGCCGATGATTTAAAATACCAAACAACAACCGTTAATGACAATGCAAAAAACAGCAATGAAATTATGACTATTAAGTTCAGATATAAGCCGCCGAAAAGCGACACAAGTATTAAAATTGAACATCCTATAATGAATACTTTAACCGAATTTAACGCAACATCAAACAACTTTAAGTTCTCTGCTGCAGTTGCCGGTTTCGGGATGTTATTGAGAGATTCAAAATATAAAGGTAATGCAACTTATAAAATGATTGCTGAATTGGCAAACAAATCTAAAGGAGCAGATAAAAATGGATACAGAGCAGAATTTATAAATTTAGTTAAAACAGCAGAACTGTTAGATAAGTAGATTGTATTGAAATCCTGTAATTTCCCTCGCATCTTTTTTTTCTGCACAAACAGGTTGCAGTTTTCAGGTGCGGGGTTTTTAATTTTTATATTTCCGTTTTCTTACAACAGATACAATAATACCGAAAAGCAAAATAAGCAAAACCGGAAAAACAATATTAATAAATTGAATAATAAACCTGTTATTAATAATTTTATCATGGTTTAAAAGTCTCATTTTTAATTCCCTGGAACGAATAGACATTAATCCTTCGTCATCACATAAATAGTTAACGGCATTTAAAATAAATTCTTTATTTCCCGTAAAAGTTTGACGTGTATATCTGTCAAAGCCTAACGGGCTTGGTTTTCCTTCTTTGTCAACTTCATTTCTTATAATATCTCCGTCGCTTACAATAATCATTTTTGCAGGTTTACTTTCAGTCAACACATCGGGTAACGAAATGCCGGGAAAATATTTATTAACAGGTCTGTTTTTAAAAACCGATTCAAACTTTCCTTCAAGTAATACGGCTAAATTTCTTCTTCCTGCTTTCATTTCATTATCTGCCGGCATATTATTAATTTGTTCCAATGCTATTCTTGCCGGAATAGGATCTAAACGAGAAAGTTCGGAACTCTTCAATAATATCGTTTTTTTTATATTAGGGTTAAACCCTACGGTATCAATTGTTGAAATAAATTCAGTTCTGATATAATTCAAATATTTAGAAATCACATGATTATTGTCTGAAACAATTACAGGAAAATAATACCACGGATAATAGTTTATTTTTGGTTTTCCGTCAGGTCCTTTAATTGTTAATCCGATAGGAGAATAAAACTTATCTTGCAATAAATCGTGATTTATTCTTGCTCCGTATTGGAATAACATATCATTCAAATTTAAATCTTGTGCTAACGAAATTGTACTTCCTGTTAAAAGCAAGCTGTCAACATTTGTTTTGCACCCTTCAATCAACCACAAAACACTTCCGCCTTTCATAATGTATTGGTCAATTACAAACTTATCTTGTTCCGAAAATTCGTTTTCGGGTTTAGCAATTATAACAGCTTTGAAATCGTTTAAAATCCCGGGAGTTCCGTTTAATGCTCCGGTCATTACCTTGTAATATTCCGACAAAATTGAAGAAATATCCATAAGTTGAAATTCGTTTAACTCTCCGTGTCCTTCAAGAAATGCTATTTTGGGTTTCTTTTCTTTACTTAATTTTTGAATTGCATTTGTAAATTCGTATTCTAATGCCTGAATTGAATTATTAATGTTTTCCTCGCTTTCGGGTTCTGAATTTCCGGAAGATTTTAATAAATTTACTGCTTTTTCTCTTCCTTTATAAGATAAAATTATCCCGGGGAATATTAGTTTTTGAGAACTTTTTCCGTCGTCGGAAATTTCATTTGTTTCAATAGGAATTAACCCTTTCTTAAATAAATCTCCGTACAAAGCAAACCTGACTTCCTGATCCGGGCTCTCGGAAGGATTAATAAATTCAAATTCTAAATTTTCACCGGCATAAATTTTAAATTCATCCAATTCTTCTTTAATTTCTCTTCTGAAATTTTTAAAAGTTGAAGGTAAGCCTTTTCCGTCAAGATAAACTTTTATGTAAACCTTATCGTTTAAGTTTTTAAGTATATTTATTGAATAATCAGACAATGTATACCTTCCTTCGGATGTTAAATCAAAACGCAAAAATTTAATTGATAAAAAGTAGGCTCCGATAATAATTATTAAAGAAGAAATGATTAGTTTTATTAATCTGTTTTTGATTTTCATACTTGTAAATATTGTATTTTAATTTTACCTGCTTTTTTCTAAAACAGCCTTTGTCGATAATAAAAATATGAGTGAAACAGTAACAAAATAAATAATATCTCGAGTATCCAAAACACCTCTGCTCATTGATTTATAATGTGCATTAATACCCAGTTTATCAACTGTGTTGCTAAAATTTCCCCATAATTCCAAATTACTTACAGCCTCAAAACCAATATAAAAGAAAAAAGAAATAATCATTGCTGTTAAAAATGCAATTATCTGATTATCAGTAACAGAAGATGCAAAAACACCAATTGCAACATAAACGGCAGCTAAAAAAAACAAACCTATAAAAGAACCCCAAAATGCTCCGGTGTCAATATTCCAGGCAGGGTCTCCCAAAAAACCTACAGTTATAAAAAAAAGTAAAACAGGTATTAATGAGAATAAAACTAAAGCAATACCGGCACTATATTTAGCAAGTACAATTTGTAATTCCGACAAAGGTCTTGTAAATAATAACTCTATTGTTCCCGTTCGCTTTTCATCGGCAAATAAACGCATTGTAACAGCAGGAACTAAAAATAAGAAAATCCAAGGAGCCATAAAAAACAAGGTGTCTAAATTGGCATAACCGCTGTCCAGTACATTATATTCTCCGGGAAAAACCCAGAGGAACAAACTGTTTGCAATTAGAAATATAGAAATTACGATATAGCCGGTCAACGAACCGAAAAAAGATGTAACTTCTTTCTTAAAAAAGAAATAGCCGACTTTAAAATCTGATAGTTTGCTCATTTAGTTTTAATTTTCTGAACGTTCAAAATTAACATTTATTTCTTTATCGAAAAATGTCGATTTTAACACATAGCCAATAAATATTAAATTTGTTAAATTATTTTATCTTTGCATTTTTAAAACATAATTAAGAGCCAAAATGAAAGCACACCCTCTATATTTTATTCTTGTAATATTTATTTCAAATTCTGTTTTTTCTCAAACTGACAGTTTAGTTGATGCACGAAACGGAAAAATATATCCTACAGTTAAAATAGGGAATCAAATTTGGATGGCAGAAAATTTAAATTTCGAAACTGAAAATTCCTATTGTTATGCAAGAAAAACATTAAATTGTGAAAAATACGGACGGTTATATCAATGGGATACTGCAACTAAAGTGTGCCCTGACGGGTGGCATCTTCCCTCAGACCTAGAATGGATGGAAATGGAAGCAGCAATCGGAATGTCTGCCGAAGATACCGCAAAAGGTGATACATGGAGGGGAACTGACCAAGCTGTTCAACTTTTAGAGGGAGGAAAAACGGGCTTTAATGCAAAATTAGGGGGTTACAGAAATCCGCCGTCAAATTACTTTTTAGAAGGAATGCACGCATTTTTTTGGACATCAACTGCAACTAAAAACGGTTATCGAATGTGGTACAGGCAAATGATAAAAGGAAATCCTAAAATATTAAGACATAATCAAACAAAAAGTTGGGGTATGTCGGTAAGATGTGCCAAAGATTAATAATCCCCTAAAAACAAACATATTTATTTTGGCAAATTAGTATTTACTTTTATTATTTAGTTTACTTTTGAACGTAAAATAATTAAGAAATATAAAATTAAACTTTTGTCTCATTAAACTTTTTTCTCTTGGGTAATTGGAAAGATCATATTATAAAGTCACTGAAAGATGAATTAAGTTTATTGTTTATTCTTAGTGTAAGTGTTTTTCTGTTCATCCTTTTTTTTGAACCTTTTCCTCTCGAGTTACAAGATTTTAATAACAGATTATTATATATTACAGGGTTCGGTGCAATAACATTTTTTATAGCAAGCCTTATACTTATTGCTCTTCCGACGACAATACCTAAATGGTTCAAGGTTAGCGATTTAAAAAAGAACCTACCCTTTATTCTCGGCTTTCTTTTTTTAACACTTACAGCTACTGCTTTTGCTTTTTATATACGGTATGTCGGAATGGTAATCCTTACATTTTATATTATGTTTAAAGTAACCTTGGTTTGCTTGCTCCCTTTAATAATTACCATGTTTATGCATAAAAATAAATTATTGAAACAAGATATTACAACTCTTAAAAAAGAAAATAAGAGCCACTTGTTAAAATTAAAAGAATATGAAAATATTGAGATTGAAAAAGAAATAGAAATCCTTTCTACAAATAAATCTGACAAATTAGTTTTAAAATGTAAACAAATAATATCAATCAAGTCTGCCGATAATTATATTGAAATATCTTATCTTGAAGAAAATATCCTTGAAAAGAAATTAATTCGTAATACATTAAAGAATATTGAAACGCAATTATCAAATCAAAAGAATTTTATTCGTTGTCACAGAACAAGCATTGTAAATATTATTTATGTTGAAAGCTTAGTCAGAAACAAGAACGGTTATAGCCTTAAAATGAGCTGCTTTGAAGAAACAATTCCTGTTTCCAGACAATATTTTTTACAAGTTAAAGATGCAATTTCCGACAACAATTAGGCATGCTGTTTGCCACATATTAAATGCCGTTCACCCCTAAAGCTTTTGTCTGTCCCTTTTTTAAACCATACAACACTCTTTGTTTTTTTGCCCGCAGTTAATGTATAAAATTGCAAAACAAAATAATATAAAGTTTTAAAAAAATGGTTAAAGCACATACATTTCATATACCCGTAATGGGAATTGCATACACAATCGATACTCCTCTGAAAGTTTCACAATACGGAATTGATTCGGTAATTTCTTTGGTTGATGATATTCTTCTCGAAAAACTGAGAAAAATGTATTGCGAGAAATTTAAAATACCCTTTAAAGAAATAACAAACAAAGTTAAAGACTTCAGAGCTAAAAGAATAACATCTTATCTTAACTTATTGAATGATTTAACAAAAAAGAGATTTGAAGACATAAAAAATGCAGTTAATAAAAAAGAATTGAAAAAATATATTGATTTATTATCTGAAAAATCAGAAATCAAGAAAAAGTTAAATAAAATAAATGTTGATTCATACGACTTTAAAAAACTTAAAATTTGGTTGGCAGAAAACATATCAATAGGAAACATTGATGTTAATATAATGACAAAGCTTGACAAAGAAAACTATTTAAAAGGAGAGAAATTACCCGATAAATATAATGATGCACACGCTGCACTGAGGGGGTTTGCAATGAGTGATTTATCTTCTTCAATTATTCTTTCGGCAGGTATGAATCCTAAATTATACAGTTATATTGAGCAATTTGAAGATTTTTATCCTGATTACAACGGAAATATAAAAAAGAAAATAGTGCTAAAAGTAAGTGATTACAGATCAGCATTAATACAAGGTAAATTTTTAGCAAAAAAAGGTCTTTGGGTTTCTGAATATCGAATTGAATCCGGACTAAATTGCGGAGGTCATGCTTTTGCAACAAACGGCTTACTGATGGGACCTATATTAGAAGCATTTAAAGAAAACAGAAATGATCTTATAACATCAGTACATCAAATTTTAATTAACGCACTATCTGATAAAAACCGAGTAATACCCCAAAAGAAAATACAATTAAAAATTACAGCACAAGGCGGTGTAGGAACAGCAGAAGAACATAATTTTTTAATTAATGAATATAATTTAGACTCAATAGGTTGGGGGTCTCCGTTTCTGCTCGTTCCGGAAGCAACAACAATCGACAAACATACAATGAATCAGCTTATTGAAGCAAAAGAAAAAGATTTATATTTAAGCAATATCTCTCCACTCGGAGTTCCTTTTAACAGTTTAAGAGGCAATACTAAGGATTTAGAAAAAAGATTGTTAATCAATAAAGGAAAACCCGGTAGTGCTTGCCCAAAAAAATATCTTTCACTTAATAATGAACTCGGCGGTAAACATATTTGCACTGCTTCACGAAAATATCAGTACAAAAAGTTAAAGGAACTTGAAAAAGAAGATTTGACACCTAAAGAATTACATCACAAGAAAAGAAAAATATTTGAAAAATCTTGTATTTGTGTTGGTTTGGGAACTTCTGCATTGTTAGTAAATAATATTGACACAACAATTGAAGGCAAAGGTGTTTCGGTATGTCCCGGTCCTAATATGGCATATTTCTCAAAAGAGATGAGTTTAAAAGAAATGGTAAATCACATCTATAATAAAAACGAAATTACAAATTCCGACAGGCCGAATATGTTTATTAAGGAATTAAATATTTATATTGAATACATTAAAAACAAAGTGAAAAAGATTGATTTATCTTCAACCGATAAACAAAAAAAATATTTACAGACTTTTGTCAAAAATTTACAGACCGGAATTAATTATTATTTAAAATTATTCACTGAAAAAAAGGAAATATTTGAAAATATAAAAACAAATATTCTGCAAGAATTATCTGACGGAAACAAAATACTTAATATCTTAAATTCTGAAATTGAAAACACACAAATTACGGAAAAAGAACTTGTTCTTGCATAAATTACCGATATTCAACTTATACTAAATGTTCGAGATTTACTTCTCGGACATTTTTTATGCACCCAATAAATATTTTAAATTACTTCAAATTATCAAAAAACATAAAATAATTTATCCGGTTTTGCTATATTTGTGTTTCAAAATTAAAAATTCACATAAACATATTTTCTCATGGATTTCAGTTTTACCGAAGAACATTTAATGATTAAACAAGCAGCAAGAGATTTTGCACGTACTGAATTACTTCCTGACGTTATAGAGCGTGACGACAAAGAAATTGAACCGATTGAACAAATAAAAAAGATGCAACAATTAGGTTTTATGGGTATGATGACCAATCCTAAATACGGAGGGGAAGGTATGGATACCATTTCTTATGTTCTTGCAATTGAGGAAATATCAAAAATTGATGCTTCGGCAGCAGTTGTAATGTCAATACAGAACTCGCTGGTTAATTGGGGTTTAGAACATTATGGAAGTGAAGAACTAAAACAAAAATATCTTATTCCCATGGCAAGCGGTAAAGTAATCGGTGCCTTCGCTTTATCAGAACCCGAAGCAGGCTCGGATGCCACAAAACAAAGAACAACTGCAATTGAAAAAGATGACCATTATCTTTTAAACGGAACAAAAAATTGGATTTCTAATGCATCAATTGCCGAATATTTTATTGTAATTGCTCAGACACATCCCGAAAAAGGACACAGAGGAATTAATGCTTTTATTGTTGAAAAAGGAACTGAGGGCTTTGTTATAGGTCCGAAAGAAAATAAAATGGGGCTGAGAGGTTCTCATACTCATTCTTTAATGTTCACAGATGTTAAAGTTCCGAAAGAAAACAGAATAGGAGAAGACGGATTCGGATTTAAACTTGCTTTGTTATCATTAAACGGAGGAAGAATCGGTATTGCGGCACAAGCTTTGGGAATTTCACAAGGAGCATTAGAACTTTCCGTTCAATATTCGAAAGAACGAAAAGCATTCGGGAAATTTATTTCAGAGCATCAAGCAATTGCTTTTAAACTTGCAGAAATGGAAGTAAGAACCGAAGCCTCAAGAAATTTAGTTTATAAAGCTGCTTGGCTTAAAGACCAACATAAAGACTATAATATGGCAAGTGCAACCGCTAAATACTTTGCTGCTGAAACCGCAATGTATGTTACAACAGAAGCTGTTCAAATTCACGGCGGCTACGGTTATGTTAAAGAATATCATGTAGAGCGACTAATGCGTGAAGCGAAACTTACACAAATATACGAAGGAACATCCGAAATTCAACAAATTGTGATTTCGAGAGAACTCTTGAAATAAACAACTACAAACCTTATTATAAAAAACCTGCCCAAATTTTTGAGCAGGGTTTTTTATTTTAGGCTGAAACTAAAAATTAAACATCACTACTACGAATTAATTCTGCAATCAAAATGCTGAGAGTGTATAATTAAAATCAATACATCTGCCTATGTAATTTTAAAAAAATATGTTATTCAATAGCTTTTAAAGTTTACAAAGATTCTAAATAGGGTAGTAGTGTTCAGATATTCACTGTGTTATGAAGTATCTGATTAGTTATATGTTTTGTTATTTATATGTGTATGTTTTAAAAAACATTTTTCAACAACAAATAAGTATAATTTTGAACAATTCTTAATGCGAAGCAAATCATAATCTGAATTGATTAATATCAAACATTAAATATGAAAACAACAAGACGTGATTTTATAAAGATATCTTCAATGGGAGTAGGCGGTCTTGCTCTTTCGGCATCTCCTGTTTTAGGATGGGTTCCAGGATTTTTAAAAATTGATGATGTTATTCCTGACGATTCCAAAGTAAAAAGAACACCGACCTATTGCGAAATTTGTTTTTGGAAGTGTGCCGGATGGACATATACTGACGAAAAAGGCAAAATATTAAAAATTGTCGGAAATGACGATGACCAACATTCAAACGGAAGGTTTTGCCCCAGAGGAACCGGCGGTGTAGGAATGTATAATGACGAAGACAGATTAAAAACTCCTTTAATAAGAGAAGAAAAAGACGGGAAACAATATTTCAGAGAAGCAAGTTGGGATGAAGCATTAGATTTAATAAGTAAACGTCTGACAGAAATAGGAGAAGAATATACCAGAGAATGTATTGCATTATTTACACACGGCTCAGGCGGTAAATTCTTAGGAAATGTTTTGAAAGCATTCGGTTCCGGAAGTATATCCGCTCCTTCGTATGCACAATGCAAAGGACCGAGAGAAGTTGCTTTTATTGCAACTTACGGAAAAGGTTTAAGCTCGCCCGAACCTACTGATATAAGAAATACAAGATGTTTAGTTTTAATAGGCTCTCATATCGGAGAAAATATGCATAACGGACAAGTTCAAGAAATGTCCGAAGCCATTGATAACGGTGCAACAATTATTACCGTTGACCCCAGATACTCTACTGCTGCAAGTAAATCTAAATACTGGTTGCCGATTAAACCCGCTACGGACATTGCTCTTTTATTAGCTTGGATGAACGTTATTATTAAAGAAGAACTATATGATAAAGAATATATTGAGAAATACACATTCGGATTTGAGCAATTAAAAAATCATGTTAAAAATAAAACTCCTGAATGGGCATACGGCATCACAACCATAAAGCCTGATGTCATTAGAAAAACTGCAAGAGAAATGGCAGGAGCTGCTCCTGCAGCAATCGTTCATCCCGGAAGACACACAACTTGGTACGGAGATGATACTCAAAGGTTAAGAGCTGTTGCAGTTCTAAATGCTCTTCTCGGATCTTGGGGCAGAAAAGGAGGATTCTATATGTCTGAAAAATTGCATTTAAAAAACATGAATACTCCCGAATATCCCAAAATGAAACATACTTGGCGTGATGCACATCCGGGAAAATATATGTTGGCAGATTTAGCATTAGCATCCGGAATTTGTGATGCAACAATTCCGAGTGTTGACAGAGAGTGTTCATATAAAGCATGGATTGTAAACGGTTCAAACTTATTAACAACAATACCCAACAGAAAAAATACAATTGAAGCAATTAATAATTTGGAATTTATGGTGGTAATTGATACAATGCCTGCTGAAATTACCGGATATGCTGATGTTGTTTTACCGGAATGTACATACCTTGAGCGTTATGATATGTTAAGAACATCTAAACACAGAAAACCTTCCGTTGCTTTAAGAATGCCTGCAGTTGAACCTAAATATAACTCTAAACCTGACTGGTGGATTGCAAAGCAATTAGCAGAAAAACTCGGACTCGGAGATTACGTTCCCTATAATGATATTACAGAACTTTTGGATTGGCAATTAAAACAAATAGGAAGTTCTTTAGAGGAAATGCAAAAAATCGGTGTTAAAAATATAGACAGAGAGTATAACGATTTGTATATTCTTCAAGGAGAAGAGCATGAATTTAACACAAACACAGGGAAGATTGAACTGTATGCAACATCATTTCAGCAAGAAGGTTTTGACCCTTTGCCGAATTATACTGCTCATCCTGAGCCTTTACCCGGGTTTTACAGGCTTAATTACGGAAGAGCTCCGATGCACACATTCGGAAGAACAACAAATAATCCGAACCTGACGGATTTAATGGACGAAAATAAACTTTGGGTAAATCCTAAAGTTGCAAAAGAATGGGATTTAAGTAACAACCAAGAGGTTTGGTTAGAAAATCAAGACGGAGTTGTTTCAACTTTCCCCATTAAAGTCAGAATAACGGAAAGAATCGGGAAACATTCGGTTTATCTCGTTCACGGTTTCGGAAGATTTGACAAACGATTAAAAAGAAGTTACGGTAAAGGACTTGATGATTCAGAATTGATTACAAATGTTATGGTTGATCCTATTATGGGAGGAACCGGAATGAGAGGGAACTTTGTCACATTTATAACGGAAGACCCTAAATTAAAACTTGTCGGAAATAAAGCAAGAAAAAGAAATAAATCCGGCAACAGTGCAAAAATTAATAATAAACAAGCCTAATTATGAGATATGCAATGGCAATAGACACAAAAAAGTGTGTCGGATGCAGCGACTGTGTCGTAGCCTGTCAAACAGAAAACAATATCCCGATAGGATATTCTCGAGATTGGATAACAGAAACAGTTGAAGGAATTTATCCCGGTTTGCATTTGGAAATAAGATCGGAAAGGTGTAATCATTGTGAAAATACTCCTTGTGTAAGAACTTGTCCCACAGGAGCAAGTCATATAATCGAAGGCGGTATTGTAAAAGTGAACCATGAGGAATGTATAGGGTGCGGAGCATGTATTCAATCATGTCCTTATGATGCAAGATATTCGCATCCCGAAGGTTATGTTGATAAATGTACATTTTGCGACCACAGGATTAACAACGGTCAAGACCCGGCATGTGTTTCGGTTTGCCCTACGCATTGTATGTATTTCGGTGATTTAGATGACCCGAACAGCGAAATTTCCAAAATAGTATCTGCTCGAAAAGTTAAAGTTTTAGCTCCGGAAGCAGGAACAAAACCACAAATATTCTATTTAGTATAATTTAAAACTTTTAACGCTAAAAGAAATGAGAGAAGAAATTATAACCAGCGGAAGAATGAACCCGGGAATTGATCCGTACCTTCATATATGGCACTGGGAAATCCCCTTATATTTATTTCTCGGCGGACTTGCTGCCGGATTACTTTTTTTTGCCGCTTATTTTGTCATAACAGGAAAAGATAAACAGTTTCCAACCGCAGTAAAATATGGGCCGATTATAGCTCTTGTTACAATTGTTATCGGACTTATTGTTTTAATACTAGACTTAAAACACCCTGCATATTTTTGGCAACTGTTAACAACAGTCAGGTTTGTTTCTCCGATGTCATGGGGAGCATGGACATTAGTGTTTATGTCTATTGTAAACGTTGTTTGGCTTTTTTCATATGCAAAAGATATTTTTAAAGGTTATAAATGTCGCTTTAAGTTTGTGCTTAAGTTAACAAAAATACTTGTAAAAGAAGACAGCAGCAATGAATACGGTTGGGAATGGCAACACAAATTAATAAAACGGTTTGAAATTTATACACAAGACAAACGAAAAGCATGGGCTTGGGTAATGATTGTTCTTGCTGTTATTTTAGGTGTATATACCGGAATCTTATTGTCTGCATTTAACGCACGCCCATTATGGAACACCTCTATTTTGGGACCTCTGTTTTTAACCTCAGGTTTGTCCACGGGAGCAGCATTACTTATGATTTTATCTAAAACACATTCGGAAAAACATGCTTTCAGCAGAATTGACATTTTACTTATTGTAATTGAATTGTTTTTTATAGTTCATATGTTTATGGGGTTCTTAGCAGGTTCCGAAGTAAAAGCTGAAGCTGCCCATTATTTCCTTGGCGGAGAATTTACGGTTGTTTTTTGGATAAATGTTGTTATAATAGGACTTATTATTCCTGCTGTTCTTGAAATTTTAGAACTTCTTAAATTTAAAATACCTGTTATTGTTCCCGGAATATTAATTCTGTGGGGAGGTATGATGTTTAGGTTTATTATGGTGGATGCCGGACAAATAACAAGATTCTTATATTAAATTTTATTTGAAAAAATTATAAACAAACTAAAATGGAAGGCAAAAGAAAATATATGAATTCATATCTGGCAGGAGTATTGTTAGGCTTGCTTATCTTAGCATCGTTCTATTTTACTCGAGAAGGGTTGGGTGCCAGCGGAGCTTTTAAAAGAACTGCCGCAAAAATTGAACAAACAATAATTCCTTCATACATAGAAAACCCCGATACCTATTTTCATAAATATGTTAAAAACGGAACAGATCCTTTAAAAAACAGATTAGTATTTATGATTATCGGTGTTTTTGTAGGCGGATTTATTTCGGGTGCAATTAACGGAAGACTTAAAGTTAAATTACAACATTCTCCTAATATTACAGCTAAAAAAAGAGTAATTGCCGCCGGAATAGGAGGAATACTTTTCGGAATAGGAGCATCTTTCGGAAGAGGGTGTACAAGCGGTGCGGGCTTAGACGGAATGGCAGTTCTGGCAACAACAGGCTTTATAGTCGTTGCTGCAATTTTCGGGACAGGATATTTGGCAGCATGGTTTTTCAGAAAAATGTGGCTGTAACATCTAAATTTTAATACTTAACAAAATAAAACACAATATATGGGACCTTTATTTACAGCAGCTGACGAGTGGAGTTATGTTATAGCTCTTGTGCTCGGAATTGCTTTCGGGTATATTTTAGAAAGTGCAGGTTTTTCTTCCTCAAGAAAACTGGCAGGTGTATTTTACGGATATGATTTTGTTGTATTGCGTGTATTTTTCACGGCAGCAATTACGGCAGCAATCGGGCTTTTCTATTTTGATTATCTCGGGTGGCTTAATTTCTCAGAAATATATGTGAATAAGCTTTACGTGGGTTCTGCAATTGTAGGCGGAATGATAATGGGTTTAGGATTTATAATCGGAGGTTTTTGCCCGGGTACAAGTGCTTGTGCAGCAGCAATCGGGAAAGTTGATGCAATGATTTTTATCGGAGGTGTTGTTATCGGTGCAATAATTTTTGATGCCGGATATCCCTTATGGGGCGAATTTTATGAAAGCGGAGGCAAAGGATCTGCCACTCTTTATGAAGACTTAGGTATTTCAAGAGAATTATTATTGTTCGGCTTTATATTGTTTGCATTATTCGCTTTTTGGGCAACTGCATTAATTCAGAAAAAAGTATCAAATAAAACGCATAAATATTAATTGAAATGGCTGATAATAGACAATTTAAAAAAAGATACATTTTAATGGCTTTAATCTTAGTGATATTAGCAGGCGGAACTTTACTTCTTCCCGAAAAATATGTATCTGAGGAATTAAGTCCGGAAAACTTGCTGAAAGAGATTAATGATAATACCAGATATATATATCCAGATGATATTGCTCATCTTATTATAAGCAAAGACCCTAATTTTTTATTGATTGACGTAAGAGATTCTGCTTCATATCAAGAATTTAAACTGCCGGGAGCAATTAATATTCCGTTAAAAAACTTGCTCGACAAAGATGACGCAGGAGATTATAAATGGGAAGGTTTTTTAAATCAAGATACTCGAAAAAATATATTTTATTCAAACGGAACGGTTTATTCGCATCAAGCATGGATGTTAACAAAGCGACTTAATTATGAAAACAACTACGTTATGAAAGGCGGATTAAACAAGTGGATTGAGACGATTATACAAGTTCGCCGACCTGAATTTGATGCATCAGAACAAGAACTTGCAACATATACATTCAGAAAAGCCGCAAGTATGTTTTTCGGAGGAGGAGGAACTGCCGCTAGTGATGATCCCGTTAATATTCCGGCATTTACAGGTAAGAAAAAAGAAAAAGAGGTTCAAGAAGGTTGTTAAATTTTAAATCAGAATAAAATGAATAGTCAATATCTAAATATAGGTCACAAAAAAATATCTAATAAGCTGCCGATTATCGGTATTTCTGCAATTGTAATAGTTGTTCTCGGAATTCTGTTAATGAGCCATCCGAAAATTAAATATCAAATCAGCACGGAAGATATGTTAGAGATTGCAATAGAAAAGAAAGATATAATAAGACCTGCCGAATTCATGAATATCTATTACACAAAAGATTCGAGTTATCGTTTTATTGATTTAAGGTCTGCACATGAATTTTTAATAAGCCACATAGACGGTGCAATTAATATTCCGATTCATAAATTATTAGATGATGAATATGAGAATATTTTTAATCAAGACGAAAAGATTAACATACTGTATTATTCAGACCAATGCGGAGCATGCGGACCCTGGATGATATTAAAACAAATAGGATATCCTAACAATAAAGTTTTGCAAGGAGGGTATAATTATGTGAAAAAAAGCATTATTGATAATTATGCTCCGATGAGCGGTGATTATAGTGCAGAAAAAGCAAAATATGATTATGCCGAAGTTATAAAAAATACTCCGAGCAGCGGTGCAGAATCTACCCTTGAAACCGGACCCGTTATCGTCGGGAAAAAGAAAAAAAAGAGAGAAATAGACGGCGGTTGCTGATAAATACTAAAATAACAAATTAAGCTTCTCAGAAATAAACTCAAACAATATGAAAAATATATCATTCCCGATTTTTATATTAACATCTTTTTTTATAACCGTTTTATTATCTTGTAGCTCAGGAGGAAGCAGTAAAAAAGAATTAGCAAAAAATACGGTATTAAATGCTGAAAACGAAACAGAAGCACTTTTTGATTTTTTTGAGAAATCAGGCAGTTATATTAATTCACCACAAATACCGGCACTTGTTTTTGCCGATGATGTTTTCGAAAACATTAGGGAATATAAATTAATCGACATTCGAAACACAATTGAATACTTATCCGGACATATTGAAAGTGCTGAAAACATTAAGCCGAAAGATATTATTAATTATATGAAGTTTGGTATTTCTGCCGTAAGTTTTGAGAAAATTGTAATTATCAGTAATTCCGGATTTGATGCTTCGTATGTAACTTCAGTGTTGAGGCTTTTAGGTTATAATAATGTCTTTGCGTTAAAATACGGAATGAGTTCATGGAATAAAGAATTTGCAAATGAATATTGGAATAATAATCTCTCAAGTAAATATGTTTCAACTTTAGAAACAGCCAAAAATGAAATTCCTGAAAAAAATAACTATCCGACCATAACAACGGGAAAAACAACAGCCTATGAAATACTTGAAGTAAGAGCTCGTCAATTGTTAGACTCTTTAAATTTCAGAATAACGGCAGATTCTTTGTATAGCAATATTTCAAAATATTTTATTGTAAATTACTGGCCTAATTTCCAGTATGAAAAAGGGCATATTCCCGGGTCATTTCAATATACGCCGAGAAAATCGTTAACTAAAGATTCCCTTTTGCTGACTTTGCCCGTTAACAAACCCATTGTGTTATATGAATATACCGGACATCACTCTTCATTTGCCGCCGCATATTTGCAAATATTAGGATATGACTCTTATGTTTTGGATTACGGAACAAACGCAATTATGTATTCTCAATTAGCAAGCAAAAAAATAGGGCGTATTTTTAATATGAAGTCGGTAAATAACTATTCTGTTGTTACAGGGCAGAAAAAAAGGAGAAGGTCAGGATTTTAAAGTAACGGATATGATAAAAAGTTGTTAAACCGTCATAATTTCTTTTTCTTTTTCGCTGATAATACTTGCAACCTTTTTTACGCTTGCATCAATTTGTTCCTGAACTTTTGCCTCTGCTCTTTTTTGCTCGTCTTCCGACAAGCCGTCTTCTTTTAATTGTTTAAAGCCGTCCATTGCTTCTTTTCTTGCACTTCTCAGGCTAATTTTACAGTTTTCTTCTTCTGCTTTTACAAATCTTACCAGTTCTTTTCTTCTCTCTTCCGTTAAGGGCGGAACATTAATCATAATTCGTTCTCCGTTGTTTTGCGGATTAAAACCTAAATTTGCTTTTTGGATTTCTTTCTCAATTATAGGAATCATAGATTTGTCCCAAGGTTGTATAACAATAGTTTGGGCATCCATTGTTCCTACATTAGCAATTTGATTCAATGGTGATTGCTGCCCGTAGCTTTCAACTGTTATCCCCGAAAGCATATGAGGATTTGCTTTTCCGGCTCTTAATTTCGCCAATTCGTTCTGCAAATAATCTATTGCTTTGTTTATACTTTCTTCAAGAATTTCAAATTGCATTTGGACGTCTTCATTCATTATATTAATATTTTTGTTATTTTCCGCAAATTTAACAAAAACAAGCAAATAATTTAAACAAAAAAAAATAAATGATGTTAAAATTTACTTTAAAAAGTGTAATTTACAGATATTATAATAGTTATTAAAAGGAATATTGTAAAAAGAAGTTCAGCAAAAAGCCTTTTTTTGATATTAATAAAAAACCTGCCGAAAGGAATTGTTAATGCAACAGCAAGAATCGGTAAAATATTATTAATCAAATCAGGTTTGAGAAAACATATTCCGGCAGAAAGCAAAAAGATAAAGAAAAATATTTTGTAATAGTCCTGGGTATCAGCTTCAAAAGTTTTGAACCTGCCTATAATTTGCAGTGTAGAAATTAAAGAAAAGAAAGAAATATAACTTCCCGCAATAATTTGATATGTTGAATAATTTGCAGATTCCGATTTTTCCGAAAAGAATTTAAATACATCATAAAAAAAATCGAAGTTCGAAAAAATAAAAAAATATACAGAAGAGAAAATAAAAAAAGGAAGCAACAAACCTATGGCAGATGATGCCAATTCTCGCCACTGTCCGGTTCTGAGAACAAATAATCCGAAAAAAACAACAAGGATTAAGAAAACCGTGTTTACCCAAAATAAGAAACCGATTGAGATTAACATTCCGGCATTCAGAAAATCAAATATAGCAACTTGTTTTCTTAAAGTTTTAAAAATAATATTCAATGCAAGCAAAAAGAAAAATAAAGCAATTAAAACAGAAAGGTTGCCGGACAATGAAGAGCTTAAGCCGAGAAAAATTAAAAAAACAAAACCGATATAATAATTGTTGGGTTTGCAAATTTTAGACGAAATTACTAATCGATTAAATATAATTCCGTTTAACATAAGAAACAACGCTGATAAAACCTTATAGAAAACAACAAAAAAACTTCCTTGAATAATCAGCAACAGTTGTTTATAAAAAAGAATTTGTGTTTCGGCAGTAATATTATTAATCAAAGTTTTAGGAATTGCCGAAGAAAAAAGACCGGCAAGCAAAGGAAAAAGAATAAACATTAATATGTTATTATTCTGAAAAAACCTAAGCATAAAATAATATTGTTAACATTTATATAAAAAGACTGCTTCAATATTAATAAAAAGTTTTGAAACAGTCTTTTTTTAAGAAATTATTAGAGTTTGCTTTAAATCTTATTATTTAGTAGCAGCCCATTTTCTTATTTCAGTTCTGAACCAAGCATCAGCTTCGTCAGTCCATTTAAAATTATCACGAATATAAGACACTGTATCTTTTTCAACATCTGTATATTTTCCGCCGTCTCTTACTTCGGCAAATAATTTTTCGGCATCAGCCTTTGAAATTCTTCCGTCACCTTGTCCTTTTACTAATTTTTCAGCTGTCTCTAACAGTTCTTTGTCGTATTTTTTACCGTCAATTTCTGTGTAATAACTCATAATGTTTTTTTTGATTAATATTAAGCCCAAAATTAAACAAATATTTTATAAAAAAAAAGCTTGTTCTGAAAACAAGTTATAAAGCAATTAATTTTGAAAGACTTCTAAAAAAAAATATGTAGCTTTGCACCTTTATTTAAAGATTTTATATTCTAATCAATGTTAAAGCAGAGCCTCAATCAAAAAATGTTGCAACGATTATCTCCGCAACAAATTCAACTGATTAAGTTGTTGGAGCTTCCTGCTTTGCAATTGGAACAGAGAATAAAAAAGGAGATTGAAGAAAACCCGGTTTTAGAAGAAGGTAATTCAGAGGAAGAATATTTAAAAGAAGAAGCAAGCCCTGACAAGGAGGAGCCGGAAAAAGAATATGATGATGAGTTTTCTATTGATGATTATATAAACGATGATGATATTCCGTCATACAAGCTAAATACAAATAACTATTCAAAAGACGATAAAGTAATTGATATCCCTTATTCGGAAGGATTTTCTTTGCAAGAACATTTGCTTGAGCAATTAAGTTTACAAAAGCTGACTGAAAAGGAGGAGTTCTTTGCTCGATATTTAATCGGAAGTTTAGATGAGTCAGGATATTTACGAAGAGAAGCCGATGCAATTGTTGATGATTTAGCATTTTCACAGAATATAACAACAACTGTTGAAGAATTAGAAATTGCATTAAAAATAATACAAGACTTAGATCCTACGGGCATAGGAGCTCGAAGTTTACAGGAAAGTTTATTGCTTCAAATTGAAAAAAAAATAGCGTCAAATGAAAATAATTTAAAAGTTTTAGAAAATGCTCATAAAATATTAAAAGATTATTTTGATGAATTTTCAAAAAAGCATTACTCAAAAATTATTAAACGCTTAGATATTTCCAGCAACGACGTAAAAGATGCAATTGGAATAATTGTTAAACTGAACCCGAAACCCGGCGGAAACTTTTCTTCATCTTTAAATAAAACAGCACAGCAAATTACACCTGATTTTATTTTGAAAATTATTGACGGAGAACCTATTATTTCTTTAAATTCAAAAAATATTCCGCCTTTACGTGTAAGCCGAACTTATGCAGAAATGCTTAAGGGCATGAAGGAACAAAAAGAAAAACCTACAAAATCAGAAAAACAAGCAGTGGGTTTTGTTAAACAAAAATTAGATTCGGCAAAATGGTTTATTGAAGCAATAAAACAAAGACAAAATACACTTCTTTCAACAATAAATGCAATAATCGGGTTTCAGGCAGAATATTTTATCGGAGGTGACGAAACAAAGTTAAGACCGATGATTTTAAAAGATATTGCAGACTTAACAAATTTAGACATATCAACTATTTCAAGGGTTGCAAACAGCAAATATATTCAAACCCACTTCGGTATTTTGCCTCTTAAGTTTTTCTTTTCGGAAGGAATGGAAACACAAGACGGCGAAACAGTTTCGACAAGAGAAATAAAAAGAATTTTGCAAGAATGTATTGACAGCGAAGATAAAAAGAAACCTTTAACAGACGAAAAGTTGGCTCAAATATTACAAGAAAAAGGTTATAAAATTGCAAGGCGAACTGTTGCAAAATATCGTGAACAGTTAGATATTTTAGTTGCTCGTTTAAGAAAAGAATTATAGATATGGCGGAAAAACTTGCAAAATTTTTGTCTTTTATTTTTCATCCTTTGTTGTTGCCGACATTTGCAATTATTTTAATGTTTTTTTTCCCTTCGTATTTATCTCATTATCAATACGCATACAAAAAAGCAATTGTGCTGGTTGTTTTTTTATCGACATTTATTTCTCCCTTACTGGTAATGCTTATTTTACTAAATTTAAGAGTAATTTCAGATATATCGTTACCCGACAGAAAAGAGCGATATTACCCTTTTGCAATTGTTACGATGATATACATAACTGCATATTTTATCACAGTTAACTTACCCTTAGGGATTCCCTCTAATATCAGCGAATTCGTATTAATGTCTTCCGTAATTATTTTATTTGTTCTTTTTGTAAACCTTAAAATAAAAGTAAGTGTGCACATGGCAGGTATCGGAGGTTTTTTAGGTTTTTTTTATGTCTTTTTTCTTAAAGAAAGTTTAAATGAGGTATTGTTTACCTTTATGAATTTTGAGTTTACTGCTGTTTATTTTTTTTCAATCTTAATTTTAATTGCAGGAATAACAGCAACGGCAAGGCTTATTTTAAAAGCACACACCTTTAAAGAAATAGGCTTAGGTTTTTTTCTCGGTTTATCAGTAAGCATTGTAACGGCATTTTTAATATAATTTAAGTTTGTAAGCTAAATGTTATATAATAATTGCAGAGAAAATAGATGTAACAAAAAATTATAAATCTTATATCGAACTCAGGTTATAAGGTAAAAATTATGTTTATTCCGATAACCATCCGAAGTTTGTTCTGCGTATTATAAACATTTGTTCGGGGTCATATTTTTTTGATATTTCTGAAAACTTGCTGTCTTTTTCAGCAGCATCCAAAAGATATTTATTGTTGCCTATTTCTAATAATGCAATTACGGACTTGAATTGGTTAATTTGTGAGATATTTTTATCTAATATTTCATTATCAAACGTGTTTGCAAGTACAGGATAAACTTTTAAACCTGCTTTTTTTAATAAATGCATTAACACAAAATTTATTTCGGCGGAAGTTCCGGTTCCTTCGTCAAAGTATAAACCGACATTATTCAATTTTACGGAAGCACCAATTTTTCCGTACATCTTTTTAATAAAACTGTCGGACACATCAGCATAAATAGAATATTTATTATTCCATTTCATCTTTTTTCTGACAAAATTATATATTGCCTCAGCTTTTTCCCGTTCTGTTTGCTTGTTTTCAATCACAGAATCAATTATAGATTTACAATTCCAATATTTTATTAGTGCTAACCCGAAATTTTTTCCGTATAAAAGATTTTCGTTTAGTTCTGACCAAGAGGGAAGGTAGTATATTACATAGGGAGCAGGGTAGCTTAGGTTTTTTCTTTGTACGGGGGTTCTTCTGTCATAGTCAGACCATGTTGTAATCATTAAAGCTTTTGTCAACTTTTCCCATGAATAATCTGAAGGTTCGGCTGTTATTCTTTTTAAGTGAATATTTATTTTTTCCTCATCCTTTTTATTTTGAAGTACGGGCATATATTTATTTACAAATCGGTATTCTTTTCCTGAAAGGTCCATAAAAGCAGAATATGTATTTCTGTTTATTTTGTATTTATAGCTTATCAGTTTATCATAAAAAGAAGAATCTTTTACCGGAAGTTCTTCAATGTTTTTGACAGAGAAAACATATTTGAATTTTTGCGGAATTTTTGCTCTGAATTCACTGTATATTACCGGAATTTTTGATTGAAAATGCCAAGAATCCGGTTTAATTAATTTTAGTGTAGGAATTGTAATAATATATTCAAGAATTGAGCCGATTTTAGCATTCGGAAATTCAAATTCGGCATTTTTAATACATCTTACAGAGTCTGTTATTTTTATATCCCTGTTTTTTACTTTTGACACAATTATTTGCCCTGTTTCATCAATGTTATGTGTTACGGCTTTTACGTAATACGATTGTTCTCCGAAGTATTGCTCACAACTCATATCGTTATAGGAAAACTTTATTTTTGCATATTTCAAACCGGCTTCATTTAATATTTTAATTCTTACATGCCTTTTTCTAAAAAGAAACAGATTTTCGCCGTTAGGGTTAATGTCAAAATACATTTGACCGTAATCGTATAAAACAACTGCTGATGCACCTTTATATTCTTTAAGCTCAATTTCCTCTTTTGTGAGTTTCTTCCATTTTATCGGGTCTTTTTGAGCTATAGCCGTTAATGAAAGAAAAATAAGTAAAATATAAATTTGAGCCTTTTTCATGGTTTTTGGTTTCTTTAATTTACTCAATAACTATACCGTGTTCTTATATTGAATTCATGCTAATAAATTATGAACCCAAGAGGTTTTAATTCAATAATTTTATTGTCAGCCATTTTAACTTTAATGTTTTTAATGAAGAGTTGCTCTCCTTCTTTTAAACCTTTAATAACTTCTTTTTGAGAATACGTAAATTTACAATTATTTGACATCTTTCCCGAAATCCCTAACAGTTTATTTGAAACTGTAAAGTTTATAATTTTGTATTTTTCGGGATTAGGGATATTGCCGAGATGTAAATCAAGCTCGTTAATGTTTAATAAATCAGATTTATATATTAAGCCTCCGGTGTTTCCGTTTAAGCCGGCATAGGGGATGGGCATTTTCTCAACAATAAATTCCTTTGATATTTCACCTTTTATATTCCCGGTGCTGTCAATTGTCTGTGCTGTTATTTTAATTGTTCCGATTGTATCGGGAATAACTGTATATTTTCCGTTTTGGCCTTCAACTGTTCCTTGATTCGAGAAAACATGAACACTGCAATTAGGCTCATCTATATATGCAATATAAAGAGGGTTTTCAATTCCGACATATAATTTTTCGGGAAATTGGGTTTCTTTAACATTTGTAGAGTCATTAACAACCATTGAGAGAATTGCTGCTGCACAACCGGCTTTTCCTTCAATAAACGACATTAATATTTGATATGTGTCTGTTTCTTCACATTCAAAATCGAATGATTTATTGTATTTTAAACCTTCTAAATCGTATGTACTGCCCAATAATTTATCTTTTTTGTATAATTGCAATATAAGTTGACCGCTGTATTCTTTTGCATTTACGACATTAAACCTGTATGTTGTGCTGTCTTTTAAAAAAGTCGAGTATTTTGCTACTCTTACCGGTCTGTTTGCTTTTCCTTTTTTAAATTTCACTTTATATTCTTTTAAAAAAACAGCATCGTGTCCGCTTTCGAAAATTGCCTGTTTTACAAGAGTGTCATTGCACTGAGCAACAGTGTTTTGGGGTGCAAAAACATTCAATAACATTATAAACAGAAAAATGAGATATATTTTATAAGTGTTCATTTGTTTGATTTTTTATATATTATTTTTGCTTTAATCATTACGTTAAATCGTTGCTTATTAAGTTGAAACCATTGATGCGACAATGATTTGTGCCAAGTATTATTTTTGCCTTTTTTGTTATAGCAAAGTCTTTGTCCGTATGATAAATCATTCGGATTTTCGAGAGAGCCGTCTTCTGATAAGTTATCAAAACCTTGGTCGCCGAAATAAAAATTAAAGTCATTAGGGAAAATGCCTCCCATTGAAATAAATAAACCGCTTTCGGGAAAAGTTACATTATATGAAGATAAATTAACTTCAAACCATGATTTTTTTGTTGCCGGCTTTACAACTAAAATATCTTTCAGAAGATCTTCTCCGGGTTTTCCGTGAGAGTCAGGTTGATAAATTCTTATTCTGAAAGGAGCGTCAATATTTCCTTTTGAAGATAGTTTAAAATATATTTTATAAAATTTCCCTTCTTTCTTTTTTTTGTTTTTTATGAATAATGCAACTTCTTGCCCGTGAGTATCCATGTATAATGCTCCGAGGGAAGCAAGTCCGGTGTTGCCTGCAATCAAATTATAATAATCTGAACCGTTTACTGAAACTTTTGGTATGGGAATAAGGTCTTTTTGCAAGCTTATTTTTATAACATTTTTATTCAAGATTTTTTTTGTTGCAAGTTTTCTTGATTTAAAACCGAGGGAAGCAAATCTTAATGTATCTATATTGTTTCTGTCAAATTCAAGTTCAAAATTTCCGTTATAATCTGAAATTACGCCTTGTCCGGTTTCTCCGTACATTATTGTTGCATAAGGAATTGCCTCATTTGTTTCGATATCGACAATTTTGCCTTTTATAATTTTTTTATGGGGTGCTTTTTCGCTTTCAACAAGAATAATTTGGTCTGAAAAAGCTAAATACCTAATGGTTGTATTATCAAACATTTTTGAAAGTATAAATTTCAATTTTCCTTCTTTAAAATATATTGACTTTTTTATGTTCATATCTTGAAGTTGCCCGTATGAAAATCTGATGTTTTCATTTTTGCTTATTTGTTGTATTATTTCTGATATTTTCATTTCGGTGCAATGCAGACTAATCCTTTTTTCCAAAACTTCTGTTTGGGAACTTGCTGTGTTATACGCAATTAAGATTATTGTTAATGCAGCAAAAAGTTTTTTCACTAAATATTTATTGTTATTTTTTTTATTTAATAATTCTTTCTCCTATTTTTCCTCCGCCCCATTCAATTAATGTAAATCCTTTTCTTTCAAAAGACGGCAATTTTTGTTCGGGTAATTTTAAAATACCGATTAAATTGTTGTATCCTTTAAATTCCATAAAAATTCTGATTGTCGTATTTGGTTTGGGGGTAACATTCAAAAATGCGGAATTATCAATATTGTCACTTATCCAAAAATGAATAAAGTTATAATTGCTTTTATTGAGCTCCGGCAACCAATAAACTATAAAATCATTAATCTCTGTATTGTTTAAACCAATTTGTGAAAGTTTTTCTTGCAGAAAACTAACCACATTATCTTTTTTTATATAAAACCCGGATTTATAATCAAAATGTTCTTTCGGAAAAGAATAAATACCGTCCCAAAATAAATAATTATATGTTCTGTTGTCTTTAAGATTTAATAATGTTCCGTCTGGCTTTGCAATAACTGTCCAGTTTTTATCATACTTAGGATAGGTGTTAAGTATTTTTCCTTTAAAATTAAGTTCGATTGTTACTTTTATTTTTGTTTCGGGATACAGATAGATTGCAGGTTTAGCTGTTATAACAGGAATGTCTTCTAAAACAATTGTAAGATATTCGTCTGTTATTGTATCTATTTTAACTATACAATTTTTAAATCTACTATTGCTGATAAACTCTAAATAATTAAAAAGTTTTAATTTTTTTTGAGAAATCCCAAATTCAAAAGTGCTGCTTCTTGTTGCTTGATATACTTTCTTTTTCTTTTTTCTTTTTAAATCCTTTAAAAGATAAACTTTAAACTTATTAATTTTAACTTTCTCTTCTAAATAAAAAACAGAATCATTATTTGAATTTGCTGACAATGTTCTGTTCTTTTCCCAAACGATACCTTGTATTCTTTTTTCTTGACCAAAGCTTTTCTTAAAAACAAAAAGAGATAATATCAGCATATATAAAAATATAGTTCTCATTTTTTTTCTTTTATTTTCTTAAAATAACTTCCCCCTCAATACTATCAATTTCAATCCCTAATGAAAGTTCTAATGAGTTTAAAACATCTTGCAGTTTTGCATGATTAAACGGTAAAGTTGTGTGAAATATTGAATCTTTAACGGAATCATCTGCTTTTACATCTAAATTATAATAATCAGAAAGAATGTTTGCAATTTCTTCCAAACTCATATTATTTAAATCAAGTTCCTTTGTTCTCCATGATAAGAAATTTGCATTTTTCACTGTTTCTTTTTTCAATATCCGTTCTTTTTTATTTAAAGTAATCTTTTCATTAATTTTCATAATGTCAGACGCATTACTTTTAGTGTCCGTAAATTTTACTTTTCCTTTGTTTAATACTATTTCTATATCTTGCTCATTTTCAAATGCTTTCAGGTTGAATTCCGTTCCGAGAACTTCGGTTGTTGTGTGTTCTGTTTTAACAATAAAAGGTTTTTTCGGATTACGGCTGACAATAAAATATGCTTCACCGGTCATTTTTACAATGCGTTTTTTCTTATCAAATACTTCGGGAAATTCTATTTTGCTGTTTTTGTTAAGCCAAACGATACTTCCGTCTGAAAGTTTGTATTCTTTAATTTTATCTCCGGATTTTACGGTTACAAATTGAGTGTTTTTATTGAAAATATCATTTTTAAACAGCAATGAAATACCGAGAATAATAATTATTGATGCGGCAATTCTTAACCAAGTTTTTTTGTTGTTTAAGGGAATTGTTTTATTATCATTATTAATTTTATTTTTAACGGAAAGCAAAGCGGATTCAGTTTTTGCTTCAAACTTATTTTCGTTTGTTTGCTTGCTCCAAATTATTTTATATTCATTGAATATTTCTTTGTTCTCAGTGTTCTTTGAAATAAAATTATCTAATGTTTTTTGCTCTTTTTCGGAAATTTCTCCCGAAAAGAATTTTGCGAATAACGTGTAAGGTATATTGTTTTTTGTTTTCATTTTTATATTTTTTAACCATTCAGGAATAAGAAAAAAATTATTCATAAATTAGACTTTTGTACGGCATTAAAACCTCTCGTAATTTTTTAAAAGCAATTCCCATGTTGTTTTCAACTGTTTTAGCCGTAATTTGTAAATATTCTGCAATTTCATTATATGTTAATCCTTCATTTTTGCTTAATATAAACACTTGTTTTGTTCTTTCGGGAAGTTTTTCAACAGCCTCATTATAAATCTTATTTATGTCTTTATTAATTTCTTCTTTTTTTTCGGTGTTATCAACTTCATATTTTTCTTCATAAATATTTCTTGTTTTTTCCTTTTTAATGAAATTAAGAGCCGTGTTTCTTACGGAGGTATATAAATATGATTTTACGGAACTTTTTATTTTCAGTTTTTTTCTTTGTTGCCAAAGTTTTACAAAAAATGTTTGAACAATTTCATCGGCATTATTTTCATTTTTTGTGAACATAAGAGCAAAATTTGCCAACTGTGCATAGTATTTCCGAAACAATGTGTCGAATGCTTGTTCGTCTCCTTTTTTTATTTTAATGAATATTTCTTTGTCTGTTAATTTCAATATTTCTTTTTAAGATAAGACAACTTTTGATTTTTATACCCCTAAATGTAAGAATGATATTTTAACAGAGCAATAAAAATTATATTTTTGTGCAAAATAAATTTTATGTCTCCAGTCTTAGTTTTTACGGTTATTGCTTTATACTTCGGTTTATTGATATTAATTTCTTATTTCACGGGAAAGAAAAGCAATACGGCAACTTTTTTTACGGGCAATAAACAATCACCTTGGTTTTTGGTTGCATTCGGAATGATTGGTGCATCTTTATCGGGAGTAACTTTTATTTCTGTTCCCGGCTGGGTTGCCGATACTAAATTTTACTACTTCCAAATGGTATTGGGTTATTTGGTTGGCTATTTTATTATTGCAACTGTCTTAATGCCTTTGTATTACAAGTTGAACCTAATAACGATTTATACATATTTAGAAAAACGTTTCGGCTACAGAACATATAAAACAGGTTCGGCATTTTTTCTTTTATCAAGGGTAATAGGAGCATCTTTCAGGTTGTTTTTAGTTGCCGGTGTTTTACAGATAGGTTTCTTTAATGCTTTTGAAATTCCGTTTTGGGTAACAGTTTTTGTAACAATTGCATTGATTTGGGTTTATACGTTTCGTGCAGGCATTAAAACAATAGTTTGGACAGATACTTTGCAAACTATTTTTATGCTGACGGCTGTTTTTGTAACTATTTTTATTATTGGAAAAGAATTGAATTTAAACACTGAAGGAATTGTAGAAACAATAAGAGCAAGTGATTATTCAACGGTTTTTAATTGGGATTGGCAATCAAAAAGCAATTTTTTTAAACAATTTATTGCAGGTACATTTATTGCAATTGTAATGACCGGACTTGACCAAGATATGATGCAAAAAAATCTTACGTGCAGAAATATAAAAGATGCAAAGAAAAATATGCTTTGGTTTAGTATTGTTTTGGTTCCGGTTAATTTGGTCTTTCTTTCCTTGGGTGTACTATTGTATGTTTATGCTTCACAATCAGGTATTACTCTTCCGGTAAAGTCAGATGATTTATATCCGTTTTTAGCATTAAATCATTTTTCGGTTTTTGCAGGAATTGTTTTTCTTTTAGGAATTACAGCTGCCGCTTTTTCAAGTGCAGATTCAGCACTTACGGCTTTAACAACTTCTTTCAGTATTGATTTTTTAAAACTTAATGTAAGAGAAGATAATAAAATGATTAATAAAACGAAACGATTTGTACATATCGGGTTTTCGGCTTTGCTTTTTTTGGTAATTCTTATTTTTAATGAGGTAAATGATGAAAGTGTTGTTTCTGCTGTTTTTAAAGTTGCGGGATATACCTACGGACCTATTTTGGGGCTTTTTGCTTTCGGCTTAATATTAAAAAGAAGGGTTAAAGATAAAGCTGTTCCTTTTATTGCCGTTATTTCTCCGGTATTAATTTTTATTCTTAACCGATATTCAGAAACATTATTATTCGGCTATAAGTTTGGTTTTGAATTGTTAATAGTTAACGGTGCATTAACTTTTTTCGGTTTATTAATGTTTTCAAAAAAGCATGTATAATTATTTTTTATTTCAATTATTTTTTTACTTTTGCATCCGCAATTGAAAACAGGGATGTTTAAAATAGCCAAAGAAAATTTCGGGGCGTAGCGCAGCCCGGTTAGCGCATCTGCTTTGGGAGCAGAGGGTCGCAGGTTCGAATCCTGCCGCCCCGACACAGAGAAATTAGAAACTTTCATTGATTTGAGAGTTTCTTTTTTTATTTATTAAAATTATCAAAAAAAAAACATTTATTTTTTAATAAAATATTTTGCATATAAAATTATTAATTTTACTTTTGCATCCGCTAATAAACAAAACGGTCCGTTCGTCTAGGGGTCAGGACGCCGGGTTTTCATCCCGGTAACAGGGGTTCAAATCCCCTACGGACTGCATTTTTTACATAAAACAATATAATGGCAAATCATCAATCAGCAAAAAAAAGAATCAGACAAAACGAAAAAAGAAGACTGCATAACAGATACTTCTCTGTTTCAACCAGAAACGCAATCAGAAAATTGAGACTAAAAACTGATAAAAAAGAAGCAGAAGAAATGCTGCCTGAAGTTTCAAGTATGATAGATAAATTGTCTAAAAGAAATATTATTCATAATAACAAGGCGGCTAATTTAAAATCGAAGTTAGCTAAGTTTACAGCATCTTTATAATATAGTTGCAATAAGAATATTAAGGTCTTTCTGTTAAGGAAGACCTTTTTTATTTATATTATTTATTACTTTTGGGTATTGTAAAAAATGATTGTGGATTTTAAAAATTATTATAAGGTATTAGGTGTTAAAAATAATGCGGAAGAAGATGAGATAAAAAAAGCTTATCGGAAACTTGCAAAACTGTGGCATCCGGATAAAAACCCCGAGAATAAAAAAGCAGAAGATAGGTTTAAGCAAATTTCAGAAGCTTATGATGTTTTATCGGATGCTGTAAAAAGAAAAAAGTTTGATGATTTTATTAATGTTCGCAACACAAACTATTCATACAGAACAGCAAGTGATTTTACACAAAAAGAATATGAAACCGAATTTTCAGATTTTTTCAAACAATTTTTCAAAAAAAAAAAACAAAGAAAGTATTCGTATTTTAAAGGAGATGATTTGCGCGGTAAAATTACCATTACTCTTGATGAAGTGTATAACGGATCAACGAGGATAATTAATAATGTTGAAGGTAAAATAAGAATAAAAATAAAGCCCGGAATTGAAAATGATAAAATTTTAAAAGTTTCCCAAAAAGGGAAAAAAAGTAAATACGGCGGAGAAAATGGTGATTTATATATCAGAATAGCAATTAAAAAGAATAGCAATTACACCCAAAAAGGCATTAACCTTATAAAACATATTAAAATTGATGTTTATACTGCAATATTGGGAGGTGAAATAACAGTTTCGACTTTTAAAGGGAATTTAAAAATTAAGATTCCGGAAAACCATGATTACAGCAAAAAATTAAGGATAAAAGATTACGGAATGCCGGTTTATGATAAACCGGGTCAGTTCGGAGATTTATATTTAGATGTTCAATATCAATTACCGGAAAATATTACAACGGAAGAAAAAAATCTTTTATTGAAGTTGAAACAAATCAAAAACAAATAGCTCTTTATAAAGTCAAATAATGCTTGAATTGTTATCATAGAATAAATCTATTCAATCACAAAATTAACCGGTAAAATAAATGATGACATAGTTCCTTTGCCTTTTTCATTTAATGCAGGTTTCCATTTGGGCATACTTTTTACTAATTTTATTGCGGCATCATCCAGCTCATAATCAATGCTTTTATATAACCTGATATTTCCGATACTTCCGGAATGGTCAATTGCAAAACCGACAATAACTAAACCTTGTTTTCCTGCTTTTTTAGGATATTTTAGATTTGCTTGAATGTAATCTTTCAAGGCCTCAATTCCGCCGGGAAAATACGATGCGGTTTTATATTTAAACGTCTGTTCAAAATTTTCATATTTCTTAAAACATTTACCGTAATCCGGTATAGGCAACCAACGTTCAATATTTCGGGTTTTTTGAGCAAATGTTATATATTCTCTTTTATAAATGTAATTGCGTCCTTCATCTGTTTGATTTATTTCTGAAATTAAATCGTCTTTATATACAAAACTTTGCTCACTTAAAAACTTTGAAGGCTTATACTTTGTAAAAGAAATATTATTCTTTTTTCCGTCTCCATAATCTATTTTCATTTCAGAAGATATTTCCTCCTTATTATCAGCCTTAACAGAATAAAATCTTGCGTTAACCAGCTCATTGTTAGGGTTGTATTTAAATTCTCCTCGTGTTATAAGAGTCCCCGAAGGTCCTGTTATCAAAGTTCTTTCAGCTAAATCCTTCGAATTATAAAAATATATTTGCTTGGAATGTATTGAGCCGAATTCATTTGTTTTAACTCTTTCTATCAACTTGTGTGAAAGATCGAAATAATTATCCGTTTGGTATAACAGCCTGTTATTAATAATAAAGTATGTTTTTATATTTTCATTTTTATCATTAAAATCATAACGATAAAGATTTACAATTTCTCTGTTCTTATTAAATAATGCTTTTTGAATGATATTTCCGCAAGTATCAACCGTAACTAATTCATACATACTTATTGTGTCGGAAATTTTACCGTCTTTTATTTCATAACGCCTGTCAACATAAGCTCTGATATTTTTTTCTTTATAAATTAATCGTTGTTTTTCATATTCGTTTCTGTTTAACAAATCTCGGCTAAATTGAGCATTAAGCATTTGAGCATAAAACAGGCACATTACAAAGATTAAAACTACTTTTTTCATACATTTTTAATTTACGGTTAATGAAGAACTTGTGCTGTACGGTTATTATTATACATCAGCATATTATAAAACAACAACTTATTTTTGTCATGTTTATCTTCGTTCAAATATCTTTTAATTTCATTCAATTGAAAAAAACTTTGCAGTTTATTTTTGCAAAGCTTTTTTATCTGTAAATTGTTACATCACCTCCTCCAGACTTAGGCTTTCGCAGGGCAAAATATAAAATGATACCCAGAATAGGCATAAAAAAAACAAAAGCCGCCCACAGCCAATAAAACATTTTTCTTTCTTTTGCGTCTTGAAATACCAGAAATGCAAATAAAATTTGAGCAATTAATACTATTATTCTTATCATAACTTAGTTTGATTTCTTTGTAAAAATATTATTTTCTAAACTGTTTACAATATTGTATAATTCTTCAATAAGGTTTAAGTTTTGTGCTAATTCATCATAATACGGACGAATTGATTGTTCATTAATTTCTGTTTTAACATCTATTTTGTACAAATCCTTTGAGTTATAGATTCCGAAATAAATTTCATTTTTGCTGAATCCGAAGTAAACTTGTTTTGCTTTACTTTTTTCTCTTAATAAAAAGCTTATAAGTTCATCGGATAATATTAGTTTAGCTTCGCTTTCGTTACTTGAAAAAACTGCAAACTGCTTTTCAAAAACTTCATTGTCAATTTTTATCAATGCATCTCTTGAAAAATTCATTTTTTGTAATGCTCTGCCGAATTTTCCTAATAACTTTTCTGCAAAATCTGGGACAACTACAGTTCTTCCTTCAAAATTGTTTTTTGTTTGAATATAATAAAACGGTCCTTTGAAAACAGTTACAGTTGACTTATCTCTTTTTTGCGAAATATGTAATTCTGAATATTCAACATAAATATTATTATAAATTCCGACAAATAAATCTTCACCTTTGTAATATGAATAATGTTTTATAAACTGACTTTTTTTAAACATTTCTCTTGAAACATGCTTTTGAGGGAAGTATTCAAAATCAGGGCTGATTGCTTCAATTAATTTTTTTATAACTTTTTCTTTAATTGTTAAATAAAGTTTTCTTTTTATTCCTCCTCCTCTTATTATAATAAAAGCAATTAATCCCATAACAAAGCCTGCAACAAGAAACCAGCCGTTATAAAACATCGTACTTAAAGGTGTTGCTGAAAAAAAAACAATCCCCCAGAACATAAAACCTTTAATATTTCTTTTTTGTAATTCGCTTAATTGCTGCAATCTGTGGTTTTCAATTTCGGGAATATTAAGTTCTCCTGAGCTTATAATATCTTCAAAAGATTTCATTTTTTTATTAATTTTGTTAAATAATCATTTATGCCCCGTTTCTTATTTTTCGGTACCTTCTTCTTGCTTCCGAAACATAAATACTGTCCGGGTGCTCAATCATAAGTTTTTTATAATATTCAACGGCTTCCTCTTTGTTTAATAATTTTTCTTCATACATAACCGCCAGTTTGAACATTGCTAAGTCTGCCAAGATATCCCAAGAATATTCTGCTATTATCTTTTTATAAAACTTTTCGGCATTAACAAAATTTCGGTCTGATTCGTAAATCTTTGCTTTTAATAAATAAGCTTCGTCTATAATCTGATGTCCTGTATTTTTAGCAATTAACGAGTCTAACACAATTAATGCAGAATCATTTATGTGTCTGAATTTCAGAAGTTCAGCTCTTGCGTATATTTTTAAAGCGGTTTGCAAAGAATCCCCTTCCGTATTTTCATCAATATGTATTGAATAGAATAAAGCATCATTTGCAACAGGTTTTGAAGTGCTGGCTTTTAACGCATCGAATTGTGCTTTTGCCCAACGAAAGTTATTTGCAAAATATGCTAATTTAGCTTTTCTGAGTTTTGCTTCATCTCCAATGGTATTCCCTTTGTTTTCTAATTCAACCTGACCGTATATTAAAGCCGCATAATCTAAATCATTTCTAAAAACTAAAACATCTCCCAACTCAATTTTGCATTTTGAAGCAAGTTTTTTGTCAAGCCCTCTTATATTTACGGCATCAGTTAAAAGTTTCTCTGCATCATCAGATTTTTTTAAATAAAATGTTTGTAAATGAGCTAAATCAATAATTGTTTCGATTGTATTCGGCCCGATTCCGAATTTTATAAGAGCTGAATTATATTCTTGTTCTAAGCTTAATATTTCTTCCTCGGTATTTATTATTCCGTTTTTTACTTGCAGAAATTTAACATTTAATATACCGAGCCTTGACGGTATATAATAAGAATATCTTCTGCCTTTTTCAATTAAATATTTGTATGCCTGTGTTGCTGTTTTTAAATCGTTGTTTAATTTTGCCGTTTTCGCCAAATCAAAAACTTTTTTCCCCGATGTTTTTAACCTTTTATCTATTGCTATTTCCTGAAAAAGAGCTTTGTCAAATTCTTTACGCTGCAAATAATACCAAACTAACATTTGGTTATACACAATTCTTGAATTAGATTTTTGAATACGTTTTAGAAGAGCAGTTCTTAAAACATTTGAAAACTCATTATTAATATCTTTGCTTATAAAATATTGCATTCTGTTTTGAACAACATTTAAATTTCGGATTGACTCCTCAAGAAAATCTAAATATTCATTTACCATTTTATCATATTGCCTTTGAATTGCAAATAAATTTGCAAGCTCACTTCTGTATGTTTCAGAAGTAACTTTCCTCCCTTCTAAATATGTTTTTTCGGCATAATTATACTCTCTTCTTTGAATAAATGCAGATGCAACAGCTCTTACCTGTGCAGAATTATTTTGAACTTTTGACAAGGCTTTTTCAAAATATTTCTCAGCAGCTTCATTTTTATTCTGTTTTTTAAATAAATATCCTAAATCAATATAATACGAAGGGTCGTTCTTATGCTTTCTTATTTGTTTTTTGATTTCACTTTCGGCAATTTCAAATTTGCTTTGTTCAATTAAACAATTTGCATAATATGTGAAATAAATTTTTGCTTTTGTTTTGTCAAAAACTCTTTTAAACAATACTTCTGCCTTATCAAAATCTTTACTTCTGTAATAATCATGAGCTAATCTGATATCATTACCTGTATTATTTTGTGAAAAAGAATTAATCCCGAAAATAAAAATCAGAAATAATATGTAAATGTGTTTTAACATTTGCTTTGAAATTATATCTTTGATGAACAGAAATCCAAATATATAAATAAACTTACATTTTTAAAGTTTTATTATAATGTAAAATAATTTCTGCTGTTAATTATGTCATATTTCGGTAAAAATATCAGAAAAATAAGAGTTGCAAAAAAAATGACACAAACAGAGTTTGCCGAATTATTCGATTTAAAACGGACGGCATTAGGCTCTTATGAAGAAGGTAGAGCTGAAGCAAAAATTGATACAATTATTAAAATTGCCGATTATTTTAAACTTACTTTAGACCAACTTCTCAGGAAAGAGTTAACAATTAATGAGATTTTCCACTTTAAAAATGATTTCTTTTACGATTAGTGCAAGAAATATATGCTCATAGGTACTCTTCTGTTAATCAACATACTGATTGATTTTGAAAATTCATTTTTTTTCGTTATTATTGTATGAAATAATTAAAATTCCGACATATGAAACTAAGCTCTGGGTTATTCGGATTTCTTCTTATCGTTTGGATGGGCGGTTCAACTTATTGGTATGTTTGTAAAATAAAAAACGACTGTGAGAACAAAGAAACTTCTTCAACTCAAATACTTTCTGATACTCAAAATAAAACTTCTGAAGATGCATTAAACGAATTGTCGGAAAAAAAAGAAAATATTTATAAAAATACAGAAACAGTTCGAGAAGATATTATCAACAAAACAAAAGAAAAACTAACTGCAGGTTATATTGTTTTTGATTTTCCGAAGAATTCAGTAATAATCAACAATATTTCAAACGATTTTAATGAATTTGCAGAAAACCTAAAACTATATCTAATTGAAAACAGCACTGATAAAATTGAAATAATCGGTCATACAGATAATATCGGGAATAGCAGTGCTAATTATAAATTCGGACAAAAAAGAGCATTATTTATTAAAAATAAATTGATAGAAACAGGTATCTCGGATGAACATTTTATTATAAAATCAAAAGGAGAAAAAGAACCGATTGATACAAATGATACTGAGAACGGGCGTAAAAAAAACAGGCGTGTTGTTATTAAATTACGTCAACAATAAAACTTTAAAACATGGGCGAACATATTTTAGAAATAGTTGTAATGTTGCTCGGAGCAGCAATTTTAGGATTCTTTATCGGTTGGTTTTTGCAAAAAAATAAAATTAGTGACTTAGAAGAGTACATAACCACGCTTGAAGAAAAAAACAACAGACTGCAAGGCGAATATAATGAAAATGAAAGGGCTTTAATTAATTGTCAAACCGAAAAGAAAAAAACAGAAGCCGACAAAGGCAGGATTGAAACATTGCTGGTTGAGTGCCAAGGTAAGTTAACTGTTTCAGATGTTGAATTGGCAAAAAAAGAAATTGATGCTAAAACTGAAAAAACAATAAAAGTTAATAAGAAAACAGATTCTAAGCAAGAAAGTAAGAAAAAAATCACAAAAAAGTCTCCAACCTTAAAACCGGATAATTTAACAAAAATTGAAGGAATAGGGCCGAAACTTTCAGGAATACTTCAAAAAGCAGGTATTGAAACATTTAAAAAATTGTCGGAAGTTAAACCTGAAAAAATTTCAGAAATTTTAGTAAAAGCAGGCGGAAACAAATATAAGAGGTTTGATCCCGAAACCTGGCCCAATCAGGCAAAACTTGCAACAGAAGGCAAATGGGACGAGCTAAAAAAATGGCAAGACGAAATGAAAGGCGGAAGAGAGTAACAGATACTGTCTCTTTTTAATCTACATTTCCCCAATAAAATTTACTCTTTATTAATCTGGATTCCGTCAGATTCAATAATTATTATTCGCTGTTTGTATAAACTGCCGACTGCTTTTTTAAAAGATTTTTTACTTATATTAAATAAAGCTTTTATTAAACCCGGAGAACTTTTGTCAGTTACGCCGACGAAACCGTCATTATCTTTAATAATTTGAAGAATATTTCTTGAAATCTCATCAATTTGCTCATATCCTGATTTTTGCAGAGCAAGATCAATCTTCTCGTCCTCTCTTATTTTTTTAACGAACGCTTTTAATTTGTTCCCGATTTCAATATCTCGAAAAACTTCATTTTTGTACAATAAACCGGCAAATTTATTTTCAATGATTGCTGTATAGCCTATTTCCGTTTTTCGTTGAATCAAAATATTAACCTCATCATTAATTTCGTAAGGCGGAAATTCTTTGCTTAAAAACTTATTAACTTTTGCAGAAGCTGCCAAACGATTTGTTTTTTCATCCAAATATATATAAACAATATACGAATACCCTTCAACCATATCAGCTTTTTGTTCTCTGAAAGGCACTAATAAATCTTTAATTATTCCCCAATCCAAAAATGCACCGAATTTATTAACCTCCTTTACTTTTAAATGGGCAAATTCATTAACAAAAGCCAACGGAGTTTCAGATGTGGCAATCAACCGGTCCTCTGTATCAGAATAAATAAACACTTCAATTTCATCGTCAGGTTTTGTCCCGTTAGGAACATATTTTGCAGGCATTAATATTTCTCCGTTGTCACCGCCGTCAAGATAAATACCGAAATCAACTTCCTTAATAACTTTTAATGTATTGTATTTCCCAATTTCAACCATTCTTTTTTTTTGCAAATATATACTTTATTAATTTCTTTAAAATCTTATCGGTGTAAAAACAATATTTTGTATTCAATAATTCAATTCTTATTTTTGTTGAGAACATAAGTTCTTATACCCAACTTAAAAAATCGGATGCATTTCAAACAACTTAAAAGAAAAGATAAAATAGGTCTTATAACTCCTGCCGGCTTTATTACAAAACAAAAATTAAAAAATGCCGTTCAAAACATAGAAAACTTAGGTTTTGAGGCATTTTGGTATGGTAGTGTTTCGGATAAAAAAGGATATCTTGCAGGAACAGATAAAGCAAGAATTGAAGAATTACATAAAATGTATAAAAACAATTCCGTAAAAGCAATACTTTGTGTCAGAGGGGGTTATGGGGCAACTCGTATTTTAGACTTAATTGATTACGAGTTAATTAAACAAAACCCGAAACCATTAATAGGGTACAGCGATATAACGGCTTTGCATTCGGCAATATATAAAAAAACCGGACAAATTGGGTTTCACGGAACGGTAGGAGCATCCATATTTACTGAATTTACACTTAAAAATTTTAAGGAAGTTTTTTGTGAAAAGAAAGAAGTTGTAAATTACACATCCTCGGAAACCTCGAATTATAAGCACTATACAATACATGAAGGAAAAGCATCCGGCAAATTAGCAGGAGGAAACCTCTCTTTAATAAATTCCTTACTTTGCACCCCTTATGATGTTAATTGGGATAATAAAATTGTTTTTATTGAAGAAATAAATGAACCGCCCTATAAAATTGACAGACTTTTAACACAGCTTATACAAGCAGGAAAATTTAAAAAAGTAAAAGGAATAATCTTCGGCATTTTTAATCGTTGTGAAGGCAAAGACTTTAACGTTAAAAATGAAGATACTTTTTCTTTGAAAGAAATATTGTCAGAAAAAATAAAACCGTTAAAAATCCCTGCTGCATACGGCTTTCCTTTCGGGCACATAAAAAATCAAATTATATTACCGATAGGAGCAAATGCAGATTTTGACACAAATAAAATGCAATTAAAAATTAAAAAAGATTTTTTTCGTTAAAAAACTATATTTTCGCAGATTATAAATTTAAACAAAATAAAATCTTGAAAGTAGAAATAAAACATAACCTACCTAAGGAAAAAGCAATTCCTTGTGCTGAAAATATTTTTAAAGACTTATCTGAAAAATATAAAGATGAATTTTCAGACTTAGAACAAAGAACAGAAAACAATAGAATATTATTTTCTTTCAAAGCAAGAGGAATGAACATAGCCGGAACAATTACAATAAATGAAAATAATGTTTATATCGAAAGCCGTTTACCGTTTGCCGCAAAGTTATTTCAAGGCTTAATAGAAAGTAAAATTAAAGAAAATGCCCATAAAATGTTGGCAAATTGTAAGTAGCAATTTTTAATAATTAAAATCACTGAAATAAAATGAACAATAAAATTATAATTTTAATAATTGCCGTAATTATGGGATTTACATCAGACAAGCCTGCATATAAACTTTTTAATAAAGACGGCAAGCAGGTAAAATATTCAAAAATGATAAGAGCGTTAAGCAAAGCTGATGTAGTTTTTATCGGAGAATTACATAACAGCCCCATAAGCCATTGGATGGAACTTGAAATTACAAAAGATTTAGCCGAATTAAATAAAAACGGTTTAACTTTAGGTGCCGAAATGTTTGAGGCAGACAATCAGCTTATATTAAACGAATATCTTGACAGCCTGATAAGCAAAAGAAAATTTGAAGCCGAAATGCGATTATGGCCCAACTACAAAACAGACTACAAGCCCCTTATAAACATAGCTTTAAAAAACAAGTATAAATTTATTGCAACAAATATTCCGAGAAGATATGCAAGTGCTGTTTACAAATCCGGATTTGAAGGTTTAGATAAATTAAGCAATGAAGCTAAAACCTATATTGCTCCTTTACCTATCACCTATGATACAACCGTAAATTGTTATGCCGAAATGTTGAAAGAAGATGAAAACCCTGACCATTTTAACCCTAACATTGCAAAATCACAAGCAGTAAAAGATGCAACAATGGCCTACTTTATTATTAAGAACCTTGAAAAAGGAAAAACCTTTATACATTATAATGGTGCGTATCATTCTGATAATTATGAAGGTATAGTTTGGTATTTAAAAAGAGAAAGGCCAGATTTGAAAATTCTTACGGTTTCAACAGTTGAGCAAGATACAATTTCCTCATTAAAAGAAGAATATAATAACAAAGCCGATTTTATATTTGTAGTTCCCGAAAATATGACAAAAACATATTAGTTAATAATGCCCCTTATAAAAATTGAAATAGAAAAAGGCAGTGATAAACATTTTTTAGATTCATTGATAGAAATAACAATGAACTGTGTTCAGAAAATACTGAAATTACCGCACGATTATAAAAATATTCGTTTACAAGAATATAAAAAAGGACATTTTTTTATGAAAAAACCTTATCGAATTTTAATTGAGATAAGCATGATTGAAGGTCGAACCAATGAAATAAAAAAGAATCTGTTTCAAATGATTGTAACAAAACTATCAGATAAACTGTCAATAAAAAAAGAAGAAATTTTCATACTAATTAACGAACAAGCAAAAGAAAACTGGGGTATCAGAGGCGGAATTTCCGCAACCGAAATTTTTAAATAATTATAACTGCAAAATTAACCGAAATGAAACTTAATAAATTAATAATATTTGCATTAAGCATTTTCTTTATATCGTCAATACCTGCATGCAGCCAAAATAATTCAGAAGAAAAAGACAGTGTTGCATTAAGCGATACAATTATAAAAGTTATAAAGAAAGAATATAAACCTGAACTTGATACAATCTCAATAATCGGTGTCGGTGATATGATGCTCGGCACAAACTTCCCGACTTCACCAAATTATTTGCCTCCGAACAACGATTGCAAACCGCTTATTGCCCCCGTTGTTCATATATTAAGAGATGCTGATTTAACTTTCGGAAATAACGAAGGAGTATATTCTGACAAACCTGAACTTGCCAGACCTTGTAACGACCCTAGATGGTGTTACCGTTTCAGTATGCCCGAAAAGTATGTAAATTGTCTTGTTGATGCTGGTTTTGATGTTGTAAGTATCGGGAATAATCATCTCGGAGACCTCGGAGCATACGGCAGAAAAAATACCGTAAAAGTTTTATCGGAAGCAGGATTACATTTTGCAGGTTTAACAACTCACCCTACCGATACCTTTACCCTAAATAATATCAAATATGGCTTTTGTGCTTTTGCTCCGAATGACGGAACATGCCAAATAACTGATTACGAGCTTTTAAAAAGAACCGTAAAAAAACTTAAAGAGGATTGCCAAATAGTTATTGTTTCTTTTCACGGCGGAGCCGAAGGAAGCAAGCATGAACATCTTACAAGAAAAACAGAAGTATTCCTCGGACAAAACAGAGGTAATGTTTATAAATTTGCACATACGGCAATTGATGCAGGTGCAGATATTGTATTCGGGCACGGACCTCACGTAACAAGAGCTGTTGAAGTTTATAAAAAACGCTTTATTGCTTACAGCATGGGGAATTTTATTACTTACAGAAGGTTTAATATTAACGGTGTCAGCGGACTTTCGCCTATAATAAAAGTTTATATAAACGGAAAAGGTGAATTTATTAAAGGCAAAATTACGGCAACCTATCAAAATAAAATGACCGGAACAAAATTAGACCCGAACAACAGAGTAATTACTCGAATGCAACAACTTATAAAACAGGATATTCCCGAGTCCATTATTGAAATTAAAAATAACGGTGATATTGTGTATAAAAATTAGACCTAAAACCGGAACTTTATAATTGTGCTGTCTTCAATTTGAAGTCGTTCATCTTTGCCGAAATAATCAACAATATAAACATGTTTTAACTTTTTGAAATCTTGACTTAATTTTACTTTTATTTTATAAAAGCTGCTTTTCTTTTCTTTTTCAAATTCTGCAACAGTTCCTATTGTTAAGCCCTCAGGAAAAACGGCTGAATATCCGGAAGTTACAACTTTATCTCCGATATACAGAGAACTATGGTCAGGGATATCATACAAAAAACTGTACTTGTAATCTTTTTCGTCCCACCTTAATGAACCGAAATAATCTGTTCTTTCAATTTTTGCACTTATTCCTAATTTTGAATTCAACATTGAAACAACTGTGCAATAATTTTTACCGGTAACCGCAACAGTTCCTATAATTCCTTTGTCCGACAATACTGCCATATCATCTCTTATTCCGTCAATCGAACCCTTATTTAGTGTAATAATATTATATGGTTTGTAAACAGAGTTTTTTACAACAATTGCAGATTGATAAAAATAACCGGTTTTCTCAATTTCCTTTGAAATTCTTATATCATTTTCTTTTAAAACACTTATGTAATTTTTTAAGTGCTCATTTTCGGCTTTAAGAAAATCATTTTGTTCTTTTAACGAAAAGTAATTATTTATTGAGCTTACTTTATTCTGAAAAAAACCGGAAACTGAATTTGCAGAAGATATAAATAAATTTGCATTTTCTGTATTTCTTACTACCAAAAAGATTGATATCGATTCTAATACTAAAAACAACATAAAAAAATGAGATTTCAGTAAAAATTTCAAAAAATCTTTCATAAATCTGTTTTAAAAGATTATCGCTTTAAGAATCTGAACTTATCAATATTTTTCAAAGCAATACCGGTTCCTCTGGCAACGGCATGAAGCGGATCTTCGGCAATATGAAATTTCATGTTTGTTTTTTCACCCAATCTTTTATCTAAACCCCTTAAAAGTGCACCCCCACCGGCTAAAAAAATACCTTTTTCGTGAATATCGGCATATAGCTCGGGAGGCGTTTTTTCTAAAACACTTATAATTGCAGATTCAATTTTAGCAATGGTTTTATCAAGGCAATGAGCAATTTCATCGTGTGAAACAGGAATCTCAATCGGTAATGCTGTCATTTGGTGAGGTCCTCTTACAACAAATTTTTCGGGAACATCATCAATATCGGCCGTTGCTGCCCCTACTTTAAGTTTAATTTTTTCTGCTGTTCTTTCTCCGACTTTAATATTATATTGATGTCTCATATACTCCTGAATATCCTGAGTAAAATCGTCACCCGCAAATTTTATAGATCTGTTACTTACAATTCCTCCTAAAGAAATAACGGCAATTTCTGTTGTTCCCCCTCCTATATCAACAACCATATTTCCGGAAGGTGCTTCAACATCAATCCCCATACCTAATGCTGCTGCCATGGGTTCAAAAATCATATAAACATCTCTTGCTCCTGCATGTTCGGCAGAATCTCGTACCGCACGAATTTCAACTTCAGTACTTCCGGAGGGAATACAAATTACCATTTTTAAAGAAGGGGAAAAGAATTTAGATTTTGATGTTCCCATTTTTATCAGCTCTCTGATCATCAATTCTGATGCAAGAAAGTCTGCAATTACACCGTCACGCAAAGGTCTTATCGTTCTTATTCCTTCGTGTGTTTTGCCGTGCATTTGTCTTGCTTTATTGCCTATTGCAATAAGTTTATTATTTTGATCTATTGCAACAATGGAAGGTTCATCAACAACAATTTTATCATTTTCGATAATAATTGTATTTGCAGTTCCTAAGTCAACTGCTATCTCCTTGTTTAAAAAGCTAAATAATCCCATTGTTTTTTTGTCCTGTTTTTTTGTTTAAAATATTACTGATAAAATTAAAAAAAACTCTTCAATATCTTTAACATCGAAGAGTTTAACATTATAAAACACCTTCTTTAAATTATTCAAAAATATGTGTTTGTGCTTTTGACGAAGCTTCAATCATTTCATGATACTCTTCATCGGTTAAATCTTCATAATAGAAATTCACCGGATTTACAGGCTTATTATTTATTCTTACCTCATAATGTAAATGGGGTGAGGTTGATAATCCTGTACTTCCCACATAACCGATAACATCTCCTCGTTTTACTCTTTGGCCCGGGCGTACAATAATTTTTTGCATGTGAGCATAGAAGGTTGTATAACCGAAACCGTGATTTATTTTCACTAACCTTCCGTATCCTCCTGAAGAACCTCCTGCTTGAAATACAATACCGTCACCGGCTGCATATATTTTTGTGCCTCTCGGAGCTGTTAAATCAACTCCGGTATGTTTTTTTAATATTTTTAAAATCGGGTGCATACGATATCCGAAGGCTGAGCCGAATCTTGTTAAATCATCTATAGCTATAGGTTGAATGGCAGGAATACATGCAGCCATTTTCTCTGTATTTTTAACTAACTCAAAAATTTCATTATAAGACTCGGATTGAACCAGCATAACACGCGATAAAATATCTGTTTTCTGGCTTGTGTTTATCAATATATCCGAATTTTCATATTTCCTGAAATAACTATACTTATCGCTGCCTCCTATACCGGCATTTCTCTTAAATTCAGGAACCGGACTTGTTTGAAAAATCATACGATACAAATTATCATCTCTGTTTTGTAAAATTTCCAAGCTCTTAACTGTATAGTCCAACTCCTTATCTAAAAGTGCATATTTAATTTTTAATTCATTGCTTTTTTCTGAAATAAAAAGTTCTTCCGGGCTTATTATAAATGAAGTGAAAATGAAAAAAAATATTATCCCTAATACTGCTGAAAAAAGAACTTTCGGCAATATGGTTCTAAGTAAACCTTTAAAGTTATTTTTTTCTTTAACTTCATAGGTCAATGTATCGGCATTGAACTTGTATTTGTTTTTTCTCATGACAATATTATTTGAGTTATGTCATAGTAAAAATATGTTTTTCTTAGGCTTGTCAAAACTAATTGACAAAAATATGTATAAATTATTTAAAATCACAATGTTTAGAGAATATTTTTTCTTGTAAGTCTAATAAATAAGCAATTTTAAATATCTTTGCAAATTATTAATAGAATATATGAGCAATATTGCAGCTATAGTAGGAAGACCGAATGTTGGGAAATCAACACTTTTTAACAGGCTTACCCAAGAAAGGAAAGCAATTATCCATGAGTCAAGCGGAGTTACTCGTGACAGGCATTACGGGAAAACAGATTGGAACGGACTTGAATTCTCATTAATCGATACCGGAGGGTATGTTAAAGGCTCTGACGATATTTTTGAAGAAGAAATAAGAAAGCAAGTTGACATAGCAATTGAAGAGGCAGATATTATTTTGTTTGTTACAGATGTTATGACCGGAATTACGGATTTGGACTTGACAGTTGCAAGAATTCTGAGAAAAATTGAAAAACCTATTTTTTTAGTCGTAAATAAAGTAGATAATTCAGCATTGCAATACGATGCAGATATATTTTACAAATTAGGCTTACCTGATTTATTCCCCATTTCTTCTATAAACGGCTCAGGAACAGGCGATTTGCTTGATGCTGTTGTTGCAGCATTCCCTAAAAAAGAAGAATTTATTGAAGAAAGTGAATTGCCTCGGTTTGCTGTTGTGGGAAGACCTAATGCAGGGAAATCGTCTTTAATTAATTCATTAATAGGAGAAGAAAGAAATATTGTTACTCCGGTTTCCGGAACTACACGAGATTCAATAAATACACATTATAATAAATTCGGGCATGATTTTATTTTAGTTGATACAGCCGGAATCAGAAAAAAAGCAAAAGTTTCGGAAGATATTGAATTCTACTCCGTAATGAGAGCAATAAGAGCTATTGAAAATTCTGATGTTTGCCTGTTAATGATTGATGCACAAAGAGGCGTGGAGGCACAGGATTTAAGTATATATAATTTGATACAAAAAAACAGCAAAGGTGTTGTTGTATTAATGAATAAGTGGGATTTGGCAGAAAAAGAAACAAATACAATCAAAAAAGCAGAAGAGGAAATCAGAGAAAAATTAGCACCGTTTAAAGATGTTCCTATAGTTTTTATTTCAGCCCTTACAAAACAACGAATTTTTAAAGCTTTAGAAGCTGCCGTTCAAGTATTCAATAACAGAAAAAGAAGAATTGCAACTCCCGAACTGAATAAAATAATGCTGAAAGAAATAGAGAATTTTTCACCCCCTGCACAAAAGGGAAAATATATTAACATAAAATTCGTTACTCAGTTACCGACTTATTCTCCGACATTTGCGTTCTTTTGTAACCATCCCAAACTAATAAAAGATTCATACAGAAGATATTTGGAAAATAAGCTGAGAGAACACTATAACTTTACCGGCGTGCCGTTAAAACTGTTTTTCAGAAATAAAGCAAAAGAGAAAAAATAATAAAAATGAAGTTAAAAATTCAAAATATTTTTCTTTCAGTTATTTTAATATCAAGCTTGCTAATTTTTTCGGCATGTCCTAAACCTCAATCTTATTCTGAAATACCTGAAATTGATTTTAAACAAGTTATTCTTTTAAACAGCAACGACACATTAGGAAACCCCGAAAAAATGTATAAATTAAGGTTCGGACTGATTGACGGCGACGGAAATATAGGCTTAGAAGAAACAGATACAATAGGAATTGAAGTTGACAGTTTATATGTAAATAATTTTATTGCAACAATGTTTGAAGTGAAAAACGGAGATACAATAATTGCTGATACAACAGAAAACTATAACTTCAGAATACCTTACGTCGAACCTCAAGGTCAGAACAAACTTCTTATTGCAGATGTGTTTATAGAATGGACTTTCCCTTATTATAACGACACATTACTATTTGACTCTATATTTTTTGAATTCTATATCATCGACAGAAAACTTAACAAAAGTAATATTGAGCAAACCCCCGTACTTTATTTGGATACAGTAGGTGAATTCCCGATGATATTAAATAATGAATAAATCATCAAAAAAGTGATGCTATAAAAGAAAAAATATATATTTTTGACTCTTGTAATAATAAATACTAACCATAAAACAAATTAGTTATGTCGGTAAACAAAGTTATTTTAATCGGAAATGTAGGCGGAGATCCTGAAGTTAAATATATTAAAGAAGATGTACCTGTTGCAAAATTCAGTTTAGCAACCAGTGATTCATATAAAAATCGTGACGGAGAGAAAGTTACAAATACAGAGTGGCATAACATTGTTGTGTGGAGAGGCTTGGCAAAAGTAGTTGAAAAATATGTAAAAAAAGGTTCTAAACTTTATATCGAAGGAAAACTTACACACAGAAAATACGAAAAAGACGGTCAAACTAAATATTTTACCGAAATTTTATGCAAAGAACTTACAATGCTCGACAGTAAAGACACAAATGTTTCTAAAAATGTGCCTAAAAATGAAGAAAAACCGAATATAGAAGAACCCGATACAGATACATTCGAAGATGTTGACGATTTACCGTTTTAATAAGTAATAATTCAAATAAGAAAGATGTTGTTCTGAGCAACATCTTTCTTTTATTTTTAACATAAATAAATTAAACCTTGGACCCTGAGCCTTTATTTAGTTTAATACAATTAAACATAATTATTATCCCCCTGACATCCGGAATATATTGGGGAATTGCCGGAATTTTAATATTATTAATTTCATCTGCATTAGTTTCAGGCTCTGAAGTTGCATTTTTTTCATTATCGCCGTCCCAAAAAAACTTACTGCTTGAAACAGACTCAAAAAAAAACAATTTAATTTTAAGCCTTACTAAAAAACCCGAAAAACTTTTAGCCACTATTCTTATTGCAAATAATTTTATAAATGTCGGAATAGTAATGCTGTCAGCGTATGTTATAAATAGTGCCGTAGATTTTTCAAATACCCCCGATTGGTTAGTTTTTCTTATTCAAATTGTTACAATTACCTTTCTATTATTATTATTCGGTGAAATTATTCCGAAAGTTTACGCAACCGAAGCATCTTTAAAATTTGCAAAATTTACCGTTTATCCTTTATCGCTTTCAATGAAGTTATTTATGCCTGTAAGTAATCTTTTAATAAAATCAACTTCGTTTGTTAACAAGCGTTTAAAAATGAAACAAAATATTTCTGTTGAAGATTTATCGGATGCTTTGGAACTCACAGAAGCCGATATCAAGCAAGATAAAGGCATTCTTGAACGCATTGTAACTTTCGGCAGCATTGATGTAAAAGAAATTATGAAACCCCGTGTTGATGTAGTTGCCGCAGATATAAACTTCAGTTATAATAAATTAAAGTCATTGATTATAGAGTCAGGTTTTTCCAGAATCCCTGTTTATGAAGAAAACCATGACAACATAAAAGGCATATTATTAATAAAAGATTTACTGCGAAATATCGATGTTGAAAACTACAAATGGCAACAGCATATAAAAACTCCTTTTTTTGTTCCCGAAACAATGAAAATTAATGATTTGCTGGAAGATTTCAGGCAAAAGAAAATTCACATTTCAATTGTAACCGATGAATACGGAGGTTTTCTCGGAATTGCAACAATGGAAGATATTATTGAAGAAATTGTAGGAGAAATAAGTGATGAGAAAGATATAGAAGAAAAGAACTTTCAGAAAATTGATGATAAAAACTATATTTTTGACGGGAAAATACAATTAAACGATTTTTATAAAGTTTTAGAAATTAAAGAAGATATTTTTGAAAAAGTAAGAGGCGAAGCCGATTCTTTGGCAGGATTAATTCTTGAAAAACAAGGCGAAATACCTAAAAAAGGAGAAGTTATTAAAATAGACAAATATACTTTTACTATTGATTCCGCTGATAACAGAAAGATTAAGAAAATAAAATTAAAAATTAATGATTAAAGTTATCCTAAAAATAAGTTTCATTTTATTAGCTCTTATTTTTTTTTCATGCGAAGAAACATATTATCCAAAATCTCACGGATATTTAAGAATTGATTTCCCTGAAAAAGAGTACAAATTATTTGATTCGGCTTATCCTTACAAATTTGAAATTCCTGTTTACTCAAAAGTTGAAAAAGACAGCAGCAATGGTGCCGAAAAATATTGGTCGGATTGGAACTTCCCGCAATTTACGGCAACAGTTTTTCTCAGCTATAAAGATATTAGAAATAATTTAGACGAATACGAGGAAGATACTCGAGAACTTGCATATAAACACACAATTAAAGCAGATGCAATAAACCCCAAAATATGGAATAATGAAGAAAAACATGTTTATGGAATACTTTACGACATAAAAGGTGATGTTGCTTCACAAATCCAATTTTATTTAACCGACAGCACAAAACATTTTCTCAGAGGTGCATTTTATTTTAACTGTGTTCCGAATAAAGATTCATTAGCACCGTCATTAAAATTTCTTCGAAAAGATATTGACCGAATGATTGAAACATTTGAATGGAAAAATGAATATTAAAAAAATAGGAATTCTCGGGGGCGGAAGTTGGGCAACCGCAATTATTAAATTACTGTCAGAATCAAGGCATAAAGAAAAAATAAATTGGTTTATTCGAAACCAAGATAATATAAATCATATAAAAGAACATCGGCGGAATAAATTTTATTTAAGTTCAGTTGAAATAGTAACAGAAAAAATTTCTTTGTGTGATGATATAAATTATGTAATAAAAAACTCTGATTTAATTATTATTGCAATTCCTTCGGCATTTATAAAAGATGCACTTTTAAAAAATAATATCAGTTTTTCCGGAAAATTTATTTTTTCTGCCGTAAAAGGAATAATACCTGCCGGAAATCAAATTATTGCTGAATATTTTCATGAAAAGTACAAAATCCCCGTCCAAAATATTGGTGTTATAACCGGACCCTGCCATGCCGAAGAAGTTGCTTTGGAAAGATTGTCATATTTAACGGTTGCATCAGAGAATGAAAATCTTGCAAAATTTATCGGAAACAGATTAAAAACACATTATACAAAAATTAAAATCTCGGGTGATATATACGGTACGGAATATTCTGCGGTTTTAAAAAATATCTTTGCAATTGCTTCCGGAATTTGTCACGGATTAGGTTACGGAGATAATTTTCAGGCTGTTCTTGTTTCAAATGCAATTCGAGAAATAAAACGGTTTGTTGATAAAGTTCATCCTATTTCAAGAGACATAAAAAACTCTGCATATTTGGGAGATTTATTGGTTACTGCATATTCAAAATTCAGCAGAAATCGAATGTTCGGCACAATGATAGGTAAAGGATATTCCGTAAAATCTGCATTATTAGAAATGAAGATGATTCCGGAAGGTTATTATGCCGTAAAAGGTGTTTTCGAGATTAATAAAAAACATGATATTTACCTGCCTATTTTAAATGCAGTTTATGCAATTTTGTATCAACAAAAATCAGTTAATAATGAAATTCTGAAATTAACAGATTTAATTGATTGATTATATATGAATTATGAGAAAACAAAAACTTACCGAATAAAAATCACCGGACTTGTTCAAGGTGTAGGTTTCAGACCTTTTATTTATGTTCTTGCCGAGAAATATAAATTAAAAGGTTGGGTTGAAAATAGAAACGACGGTGTTTTAATTCATGCAAATGCAACTAAAACAATAATTGTTAAATTTATTAAAACAATAAAAAAAAATGCTCCTGTTGCCTCTTCAATTGAAGAAGTTACCTTAGCAGAAATCAACCTTGAAAATTTTGAGAGCTTCTCTATTAAAAAAAGCGAAAGCACTTCTGATGCCGTTACCGAAGTAAGTCCGGATATTGCTGTTTGTAATGATTGTCTTGAAGATATTAAATCTCAAAAACACAGAATAAATTACCCGTTTACTAACTGTACAAATTGCGGTCCTCGCTTTACAATTATTAAAGATTTGCCATACGACAGAGCAAAAACAACAATGCAAGAATTTGAAATGTGTGAAACTTGCAAAAGCGAATATATCGATATTTACGACAGACGTTTTCATGCACAACCGGTTGCTTGTAATACTTGCGGACCTACTTATACGCTTCATTATAAGGGGGGTGAAATTATTGATATAAATGAAATAATTCGATTAAGTTCAGAACTAACAGAACAAGGAAAAATAATTGCGGTTAAAGGTCTCGGAGGCTATCATTTAATGTGCGATGCAACAAATGAAGATGCCGTAACTTCATTGCGGACATTAAAAAACAGAGAAAGCAAAGCTTTTGCCGTAATGATGAAAAATACAACAATTGCCGAAAAATATGTTGAAATTTCAAAACAAGAGAAAAAAGAATTAACCTCTTGGCAAAGACCAATTTTATTGTTGAAATCTAAAAAACAATTAGTCGCTTCGGTTTCAAATAAGTTGGCAAATCTTGGTGTTATGTTACCGTATATGCCTTTTCATTATATGCTTTTTGAACAATTAAAAACAGATGCAATTGTTCTTACCAGCGGAAATTTTACCGATGAACCCATTATTACAAGCAATAAAGAGGCAATAAAACAATTTTCGGAAAAAGTTGATGCTGTAATTACTTACAATCGAAAAATACATAACCGAACTGACGATAGTGTAGGAATACTCATAAATGATAAACTTCGTTTATTAAGACGTTCAAGAGGTTTTGCTCCGGCATCAATTGCAACAAAATTTAATGTTGAAGGAATTTTTGCAGCCGGTTCAGAATTTGTCAATTGCTTTTGCATAGGCAAGGGGAACAAAGCTTTTATGAGCCAACACATCGGAGATTTAAAAAATCTCGAAACTTTTGAGTTTTACAAAGAAAGTTTTGAACTATACAAACGCCTTTTTCGGTTCAAACCGAAAGTGATTGTTACAGATTTACATCCCGATTATTTATCAAGTAAGTTTGCCGAAGAATTGCATAAGCAACATCCCGAAACAATGTTAATAAAGGTTCAGCACCACCATGCACATATTGTTTCTTGCATGGCAGAGCATCGGCTTGACGAAAAAGTTATAGGTATCAGTTTTGACGGAGTAGGTTTGGGTAACGACGGTAATATTTGGGGCAGTGAGTTTTTTGTAAATGATTTGTCAAGCTATAAGCGTTTTTCACATTTTGAATATATAACCGTTTCCGGAGGCGATTCTGTTTCAAAAGAACCCTGGCGAAGCGCCGCATCTTATCTTTATCATTATTTTGGTAAGGAAATTTTTGATTCTGTTCCGTTCTTTACAGAAAAAATAGGTACAGACAAAATTAAGATGTATAAGCAAGTTTTAGAGAATAATTTTAATACTTACAAAACATCAAGTGCCGGAAGATTATTTGATGCAGTTGCGTCTTTAACCGGTTTGGTTAATATTGCAGGCTACCATGCCGAAGCTCCTATGTGTTTGGAATCAATTATTAATGAATCAGTTATCGATTGCTATAGTTTCGAAGTTACAGATGTTGTATCTTTTAAAAAGATGTTTGAAGGTATTATTAATGATATAAAATCGGGTGTGGATAAGTCAGATATTTCAGCAAAATTTCATAATACTATTATTGAAGTTGTTATGAAGATGTCAGCTGTAATGAAACAAAAAATCGGAATTAATAAAGTTGTACTTTCGGGCGGAACATTTCAAAATAAATATTTGCTTGCAAATATTGAAACCCGACTTACGGCAAACGAATTTGAAGTTTTTTCATCTGAAAAAATCCCGACAAATGACGGCGGTATTGCATTAGGGCAATTAATTATTGGGGCAAATCTAACGTAATACAGCCTTAATACTGTCCGGAACATTATTGATTTTAATTTCCGCCTCCGAATTTAACCGCATTTATTCCGTAATCATCTCTTAAAACTCTGAATTCTGTTCTACGGTTTAATTGATGACAAATTTCTTTTTGCTCTTCGGTTTCTAAATTATTTATAAATTCTTCTGTAAGAACATCTCCGTTTTTCAAAAATTTATGTGTTGCAAGAACTTTTCTGCCGACTTTTGTTTTAGACGAAATTTTCTTCGGAACTTTTTCTCCGTTTCCTACCGGTGTTAAGCGGTCAGCTTTTATTTCTTTTGAAATTAAATAATCAATAACTGATTGAGCTCTTCCTTCCGATAGAATTTGATTAGATTCTTCACTGCCTCTGAAATCTGTGTTTGCAGCAAGTTCAATAGTTATATTTGAATTTACGGTTAATGTTTGTACTAATTTATCTAAAGAAACCATTGATTCGGGTCTTAATTCAACTGAGCCGAGAGCATATTCAATGTTAGGAAGTTCTATTTGTTTGTTTCCGTACGGTTCAAGTTCTAAAACAATATCAAATTCTTTACTTTTTGTAAGTCCTTTTGTCGAACGGTCTGCAATTGCAGTTAAGAATTTACTTTTTGAAGCAATAACAGAATAATCTGTTTTCGGTTTTAAATTAAAACGGAATGTTCCGTCAGAAGCAGAGGTTATTTCAACTTCATGCCCGCTCGGACTTGTAAGTTTTACATTTGCACCGGGAAGCGGAGCATTTGCATCTGAATTCTTAACTAAACCTCTCATTGTAAAAATTAAATCAGGCATAGAAAAAGAATAAATATTTATTTTCTTGTTTCTTTTAGATGAGAAATAGCCTGTACTTTTGTTTTCGTAAAAAGTTATTCCGAAATCATCTTTTGATGAGTTTATGGGGTATCTCATATTTTCAACTTCCCAAACGGTTCCGTTTTTCTTTGCTTTAAAAATATCCAGTCCGCCCATTCCTACATGTCCGTCAGAAGCAAAATATAATTCTCCGTTTTGTCTTAAATACGGAAATTTCTCATCTCCTTTTGTATTAATTTTTGATCCGGCATTTTGAATATTTCCCCATGCAGAAGTTGCACTTTCCCGTTTAACAAAATAAATATCTTTTCCGCCGAAACCTTTAACCCCGGGTATGCTGTCGCTTACAAAATACATTATCAGCTCATCTTCTGAAACTGCAGGATGTCCGACAGAAACAGTGCTGTCACCTTTTAATACAACTTCTTGCGGGTCTGACCAACCTCCTGCATTATTCTTTGATTTATATATTTTACAACCCATATTTGCTCCCTCGGTTTGCTTGCACATTGAAAAATACATAATTGAGCCTTCGTTAATAATAACTGCAGAACCCTCACTACCCGGTGAATTTACATTTCCGTCAACAGGGACAGGTACGCTCCACTTTCCTTTTCGGTCTTTGGTAACTACAAAAATATCGGAATAACTTTGCCCGGTAATGTTACTGACTTCTTTTCCGTTTGCACTTTCTCGTGTTGATGAGAAATAGATTTCAGATTTGCTTTTTCCGAATGAAGGGCAAAAGTCTGACGAAGAGGAGTTTATGTCTTCTGCAATTTCAACTGTAAACCTTGTCGGATTATCTATCCAGTCTTGAGCAAATTCGCAAGATTTTACACCGTTTTTCCCTCTTGAATCATTCGGAACCAAATTTTGATACTTTTTATAGTTTTCTTTTGCTTCTTCATATTTACCGAGCATCTTTTGTGCATTTGCGAGATATAACCATGCAACAGGGTATTTAATTTCGTATCTTGTTGCTTTTTTATACCATTTTGCTGCTTTTCTTTCATTCATCATAATTCTGCTGCATTCGCCCAGCTTGTATGAAACATTTGCTTTGTCCTCTTTTGCCGTTAATTTTTCGTAAGTTGCTTCATAAATATCGTAAGCGATATGATATTCGCCGATATTAAAAGCTTCATCTGCTTTTTTCAGGCTTCTTTTTTGAGAGAATCCGCCGAAAGTAATTGTAAAAGATAAGAAAGTTATTATGAAGAAAGATTTAAACATGGTTTCGATTTTTTTAATTGAATTATGCCTTTTTATAAGTTTTTATTTAATTGAGTTTAAATAAAGATGTTTCAGCAAAAATAATAATATTTGAATGAAAATAAAATTCACTTGATAAAGCTGTTTTATTTTTTGATAAGTTGCATTAAAATATAACACTTCGTTACATTTTTCACATAAACCGTAGTGGTGCTGTGCTTAATATAATAAAACGTCATATTTTATTGTACTTTCAAACCTCATAACAAACTTCTATTACATAATTTGTGTTAAATGCTGATAATTAGGTTTTTGTAATAAAAATTGAACCTCCGATATTGTCTTTTATTGCTCCCGTTACAAATTTAAGTGCATTTACACTTTTATTTATTCTTAGATAACCCAGGAATGCAAAAATTATTGCTTCTTTAAAATCAATGGTTTCTTTATCCGGAATTATAACTTTTTGATGTATTTCCGATTCTATTTCTGATATTAGGAACTTGTTATGTGCACCGCCGCCGGTTATTAATATTTCAGAATTATTTTTTGTGTTTATAACTTTTGCAATTTGAACAGCAATATGTCTGTAAAAAGTTCTGATTTTATCTTCATCGGGAATATTAAAGTTTGCCAGCAGAGGATAAAAATATTTTTCTGCATATTCTCGACCTAATGATTTTGGTGCTTTTTGAAAATAAAACGGAATATTATTAAGATCTTCAAGAAGTTTTATATTTATGCTTCCGGTTTTCCCTATTTTTCCGTCTTTATCAAATTCTTTTCCGAAAGATTTTACCAAACTGTTAATAATAAAGTTTATCGGGCAAATATCAAATGCAATACGTTCTCCTTTTTTATTATCGTAAGAAGCATTTGCAAAACCGCCCAGATTAATACAAAAATCATATTTGTGAAAAAGGTATTTATCTCCGACGGGAACTAAAGGAGCCCCTTGCCCTTTCAAGGCAGTATCTAAGTTTCGGAAATCGGAAATTACTGAAATGTCGGTTTCTGCAACAATAAATGCCGCATCTCCGATTTGGAATGTAATATTTTCATTTGGTTTGTGAAAAATTGTATGTCCGTGAGATGCAATAAAATCCGGTTTTATCTCATTTTTTAAAAATGTATTAATTTTTTTGCCTATGTATTTTCCGTATTGTTTATGTAATTTTATAAAATCAAAAGCATTTAAGTTTTGTGCGTTTGATAATGATGTTTTTATTTCTTTTTCGTAGGATACAAAACCTGTTTTCAACAAACTGAAAGAATATGCATCTTTGTCTTTTTGAAATTTACATAATGCAAAATCTAAACCGTCAAGAGAAGTTCCGGACATAACACCGAGTATTATTGCTTCGTTATTTTTCATTTTCTTGTTTGCAAATCATAAAACTATTATACTTGAATATCTGTTAAAAGAATATTATTTTCAGACTTGTATTGATATTCTTTAATTGCTTTCAACTTGCTTTCTAATTCTTTAAACAGCTTACTTTTAATGTAGTATGAAAAATCATTACCGGTTTCTTCGTAAGCATCAGTAATTTTTGCAATACTTAAATTATTTAAACCCATTGCCGGTTGATAACAAATATTTCCTTTGCGTTTTATTTTTGAGATAATTCCTGCATCGGTTAAATTTTTCAGTATAAATTCAACCGTAAAAACCGGAATTGATGTTTTGCCTGCAAGATTTTGTGCAGTCGGTGCTTTTTCTGCTTTCGAAAAATAATCGCTCAGCTTTTTTACTAATAAAAGTGCTATTTTCTTTTGGTATGAAATACTTAATTTTTGCATTTGCATACTTGCTCCTTTTAATTTTATATTTTGAACAACAAAAGAAATTTCTGCCCCCAGCAAAACAACGAACCAACTTATTTGCAGCCAAATAAGAAATAACGGAAGTGCGGCAAAACTTCCGTAAATTGCATTCATTCTGGTTGCTCCGGATTGAAAAGAAACATATAATCCTTGAAAAAGTTGGAAGATAGTTCCGGCAATTATTCCTCCTATTAAAGCAGATTTGAATTTTACCTTTGTATTCGGCATTACTAAATACAGCAAAGTAAAAATAATCCAGATTATTATAAAGGGGATTATTTTGGCAAATTTTAAGAATAGCGGAGTGGCAAATTGAAACATTGTATTATCTTGTAAGCCTGTCATTTTTGCAGAAATAAAAACAGTAATACTTCCGGCAAGAATCATAAAAATAGGACCTAACATCATAATTGTGAGATAATCGGTAAATTTTCTTATGATTCCTCGGGGTTTTTTGATATCCCAAACAGTATTAAATGAATTTTCAATATTTGAAAGAAGTTTAATAACTGACCACAATAATAAAACAAACCCAAGCCCTGCAATAAGCCCTCCTTTTGCAGTTCCCAACATAGAGCGAGTAAATTCTAAAATATAATTCATTGCCTCCTCTTGACCTGCCATGCTTTTTGCAATTTCATCTTCTAAAACAGCCTCTAAACCAAAGCCTTTTGCAATACCAAACCCCAAAGCTAAAACAGGAACAATTGAAAGCAGAGTGAAATATGTCAGTGCTGAGGCTTTTATATTTAATTTGTCTTCTTTAAAGCCTTTTAAGCCTAAAGAAACAGTTCTTAACAAAGTTATTAATGCTTTTTTCGGCTTTGAGGCTTTATCAATATCAAATGTCCAAAGTTCATTTTTAATAAACTCTTTGAGTTTTTTAATTTTCTTCTTCATTTTACAGTAATTATTTCTTCAAAATTAAGTTTTTTGAAAACAAAATCAACGGGTGTTCGTTTTCAAACAGGAGCAAATATTAATAATTAGGGCTTACCGAAAAACGCTAAATCTTCTGTATATAAGCTATTTATAGGGCTGTTTGCATATACAAGTGCAAGGTTTTCAGTTCATTTAACCCTATTTCCTTGCACTTGTGTAAAATATTTTATCTGCCCACAGGCACATCATCTTTCAAATTTCTCTTATTTCGTAGTATTTATATACGACTTCAAACGAGAAACTTGAAATCTAATGCACCTGTGATCTTTTCAGCAAACCCTAATTACGGCTTAATGACAAGGCTATATTTTGCTCTTGATGTTTCTTCGGGTACTTTCAGCAAAAACAATGTTTATGTTCCTAATTTACCCTATAAATTATACTAACGGCAGATTAGGCGTTATTTTTATTTTTAAAGTTTTTTTTAAGTTTATTGTATTCATCAAATATTTCGTCATTATTTATGTTTTCGTACATTTTATCGGATTGTTCAGAATAAAAATCTTTTTGTTGATTTTGTTTTAAAATTGCATCTTTTAATTTCTCTAATCTTGTTATGATGCTTGAATCGCTATAAAAAAAAGTGTGGCTTTTTTGCTTTCTTTTTCCTGTTTTATTTTTCAAAAAGCTATATTCATTTTCGTAATATTCAATTTTTAGTTTTAGGTCGGATATTTTTTCTTTCAGAAGTTTTAATTCTTCATCATAAGTCGGAATTTTATTTTTAAGGTCTTCAATTCTTTTCTCATAAGTTTTTTTCAATCCTAGGGCATGAACAGATATTTTTTCGCCGGCATCTTCGGGTATTTCTTTTGACGCTACTTTTTTAATTGTATCTTCTGCTTTTTGCTTGTATTTAAGAACTTTTTCGGAATGGTTTGTTATATCGGTTTCGGCTCTTATTCTTAAAGCATTTATATGAGCAGCAAGGCTTTTGCTTTCTTTTAAATAAGCTTTTAAATTGTTTATTTCTTTTTCAAATTCTTTAAGAGGATTATAGTACTTTTTTTTGATATTGTTAACGGTATCTTCTCCTTTGTCGTATATTTTTCTGATAATTCCCATAATAATTGTTTTTTAGGTAAAAAAAATGCCAAATAATAACGAAGCAGTGTAACTTGTTATAATTTGACACTTTTTAAAAATAAGTTTTATATTTTATTATGCCGAAAATTTAATAATTTGATCGGCATATTCGCTCATTAGTAAAGAAAGAGAGTTTAACGAGCCTGCAAGTTCATTCAAATCAAGATTTTCAACTTGTAAGGTGTCTCTGAAAATTATACTGCTGCCTGCTTCATTTAGTGCAAAAGCTCCGTGTAAAATATCTTGGTTTTTTTGAAGCAATGCTTTATACATATTAACATCATCACCTTTTACTTTAAAAATAATTTGTTCCATTATTAAAATAGGATCATCCACAACAATTGCCATATTTTTTATTCCTTCATCTTCTTTATCTATTAAAAGAAAACCTTCGCTTTCATTTTCTCCTATAATTGAATAATTTAATTCATTTAAATACTCTTTTACTTTTGCGTAACTACTCATTTCTATGTTTTTTTATTAATATTAAATTTTAATTCTCAAATATATGAAATATTTTTCTTTTTTAAAAAAAATAATAAAAAAATTAAGTCATGAATAGTTTTTAATACAAAGAGAGTTTATGTTTGTAAAATATTATTAATTTATAAATAACTTTCACACAACATTTTTATGAAAACCATTGCACTTGTAGCACACGATAACAGAAAAACAGATTTAATTGAATGGGTAAGTTTTAATTGGAAGGAGATTTCAAAACATAAAATATATTGTACGGGAACAACAGGAAAACTTGTTGAGAAAGCATTGCAAGATAAATGTGGTGAGAATAACTGTAATATGCCGGCGGTTGTAAAATTAAAGTCAGGACCTCTCGGCGGCGACCAGCAAATGGGTGCTTTGATTACTGAGAATGAAATTGATTTATTTATTTTTCTTTGGGATCCGATGCAGCCGCAAGCACATGATGTTGATGTTAAGGCACTTCTGCGAATTGCGGTTCTTTATAATGTGCCTACGGCTTGCAACAGGTCAACTGCGGATTTTATGATTTCGTCTCCTTTGCTTCACAGCGGTTATGAACCTTTAATTAAAGATTATTCGGAGTATATTAACCGAGATGTTTAACTTGAATTATTTTCGCCTTGATAACTCACTTGCATATTTTTTTCCGAGAGTGTTTTTGTTCTTTTTAATCCATTCAGTTAGTTTTACTTTACCCGTAGGTTCAGTTTCAACATAAAGAAGATTTTGCATTAAGCCCTTTATTTCTTCTTTGGTTAATGTAACATCTTTTTTTAGAAAACTTATAACTTTTGCAACACGATAAGCACAAACCGGCTTTGTATTTATTATTCGTTTTTTGATTCCTGTATTTATCATTATTGCAGATATCAGTTCTTTGTATGTGAATGTTTCCGGACCGATTGCATTAATAATTTCATTTTCCTTATTTTCAATTTGCTTGATTATAACATCTGCAAAGTCTTCTACATGAATTGGTTGTATTTTATAATCTCCTTTTCCGAAAACACCTATAACCGGAAGATGTCGAATCATCCAAGCAATATTATTGATTAATATATCTTCTTTACCGAATAAAACTGCAGGACGAATTATTGCATATTGAGGCATTATTACTTTTAAATAGTCTTCTAAAATTCCTTTTCCCTTAAAATACTCCAATTCTGAACTTGCATCAGGATTTGTGATGCTTACATGAATTATTTTTGTTACTCCGGCTTTTTTTGCTGCATCAAACAAGATTTTTGTATTCTTAACTGCTTGATTATGATTGAATTTTTTGTGGTTAAAACGTACCCAGTAGGTATTAATCAACACATCAACACCTGAAAGGTTTTTTTCGAGTAATTCTTGATCTTTAAAACTTAAAGGTGCAACTTCAATTTTTTTGCCGAAAGGATTCGGTTTGTCAGGAGAATTTGTAAGAGTTTTAACTTTGTATCCTTTTTCGAACAGCTTTTCAGTTATGTATTTCCCTGAATAACCGAAAGCACCGGTAATTGCAATTTTTTTATTTCTCATAGTATTTGCTTTTAAAACTTTCAAGAAGTATTGAAAGCTTGAGTGAAAAAAATTATTTAATTAGGTTAATAAATTTTGACCAAAACCAATTTTCATCCATTTTTATGAATTTTTCCAGCATATTATCTGCTTCTGATGCAAATTTTTCTATATTTTTAATTTGATTTATAATGTTTTTGTTTTCAGAGTCTTTTTCTTCATTTTTCTTTAGTGTTTTCAGAACCTTTAGCATCGGGTCTAATTCTCGTTCTTTTCTTATTTTAAGTACACGCTTAAAAATAAGCCACATATCTTTTTCTCCGATAAAGAATTCTTTTCTTTCTCCCAGTTTTGTTTCTTTATAAACTAATCCCCAGTCAATTAATGTTCTGACATTCATATTGACATTACCGCGAGAAATTTTTAGAGTTTCCATAATTTCTTCGGCACTTAAAGAATTTTCCGTAATTAAAAATAAGGCATGAATTTGTGCTAAGGTTTTATTCAAACCCCATTTAGAACCGAGGCTGCCCCATGATTTTATAAATTCTTCTTGTGTTTTGCTAAGTTTCATACTGCAAATATAAAACAACTTTTCTAACTTTCAAAACTTTCTGAAAGTTTTGGGGGCTATTCCGTACAGTTAATACAGAATCTGCTTTGCGGCATAAATAACAGGCGAGGGACAGGGATGGCTTGTTTACATCTTTCGCATAAGCCGAAATCATTATTCTCTAATGTTTTTTGCACATACTTTAACTCGTCAAGTTTTTTTTCTGCTTGCCTGAGAGCTGCATCCGTAACACTTTTGTTGTTAATGGCATCCATGCGAGATATTCTGCCGATTGCACAATCAGGAGCAACAGGTTTGTTTAATTCTTTATAATCTGCAATCTTTTTTTCTGTTTTAAATATCTCGTCAGAAATTTTTTCGGATATCTCTGTTATTTCGGTTTTATTCATCATCTTCGGTGTCTTGGTTATATTCGTTATACAACTCTCTCAGTTGCTGATGAAAATAAGCTTTGCTTTTATCTTCGGTTTTATTGTCAATTTCGAATTCAATACCTTCCTCATCTTTTTCAACTTTATCGGGCACTTCAATTTCTTCTCCGTACCTTCTGTTTCTCAGCAGCATACGAATTGCTTGAACTAATCTTTCTAAATTATTCGAGTATCCTTCGGGTACATTTAAAGACGGAATATCGGTAATAATCGTTAACTTATCACCCGACATATTTGCAAGCATAAAAACTTTTGCATTTCCGATTTTAGCTTCTTCATTATCAATAAACTTATATTCCGTCGGAATAATGTCATTTCTTACGGATGCGATATCGTCGAAAAAATATTCGTTTGTCCTTTCATCTGTTATATTTGAATTTAGCCAATCATAAGTGCAAGAGTAATAACTTATAAAATTTTCGGTAACTATTAAAACTTGTACTTGCCAAGCGGTATAGATAAATGAGCCGTCTTCTCCCTGTTTTCGCTTAATGTTTTCTTTGCTTATTCCGGAACATTCCCAATAAACAGGAAAAGGAATAATAATTATATTTTCTTCTTTTAAACTGCTCGGGTTTATACTTAATTGTTCCAGTGCTCTGGGTTTAATAACTTCATGCATATCTTCCAAAAACCAAACATCCATATCGCCGTCTTCGGCTTGCGAAATAAAAATGCCTGATTTTGCGATAAAAGGTTTTATCAAAATCCAAAAAGAAAATAAACCGACCAGAATAAATATTGTGCTTATGATTATGAAGTTACCTATAACATCAATTTGTTGCAGATACAACAATAAAATGCCGAGGAGCAAGATTCCTATTCCGTATTTTGCTAATTTTTTTGATACAGAAAAATCAAGTTCTTGAAAGTCGAAATATTTATTAATCAGTTGTCTTTTATTGCTGCTCATTAGAAGTTGTTGTTAAAACTATGCCTGTAAACATTGTGTAAAGATAAAAATAATTGCTTTAAAGCAAATTGCGATATTTTTCAAATTGGTTTATTCAAATTGCAATTCGTTATTTCAAAAATATTTTGCTTACTTTGTAGGTAAAGAAATGATAATAAATGAGAACATTTTATCATATAGGAAGATATTTTTTATTTATGAAGAAGGTTTTTAAAAGACCTCAAAAACCTAATATCTTTTTAAACAGTATTTTTTTTGAAATTGAAAAGCTTGGAATTAATTCAATAGTTATAGTTTTTATAATTTCTGTTTTTATGGGTGCTGTTATTACTTTGCAAACTGCTTATAATATTGAATTGTCTTTTGTTCCGTTGTATTTAGTCGGATTGGGTACAAGAGATTCGATGTTTTTAGAGTTTTCTTCAACAATTGTTGGGTTAATATTAGCAGGAAAAGTAGGTGCAAATATCGCTTCGGAAATAGGTACGATGAAAATAAGAGAGCAAATTGAAGCATTAGACATGATGGGTGTGAATTCTGAAAGTCATTTAGTTTTGCCAAAAATTATTGCAGCTGTTTTTACTTTCCCTTTATTAACTTTGTTCAGTATGTTTATCGGTATTTTTGGCGGATATTTAGCTGTTTATTTTACGAATGCTGTTCCTGTTGATGATTTTGTTTACGGGCTTCATTATTATTTCATTCCGTTTTATATTACATATTCTCTTATTAAGGTTGTAATATTTGCATTTGTAATTGCCTCGGTTCCGGCTTATCAGGCATATTTTATAAGAGGCGGGGCGTTAGAAGTAGGAAAAGCCAGCACGAAAGCCGTTGTTTATTCCAGTATTTTAATTTTGTTTTTCAATGTTGTTTTAACACAAATTTTATTGTCTTGATTGAAGTTAAAAACATATCAAAATCATTTGGTGAAAGTCAAATTCTGTATGATATTTCATTAACTTTTAAAAAAGGTAAAACAAATTTGATAATAGGGCAAAGCGGTTCCGGTAAAACCGTTTTGTTGAAATCTATTTTGGGAATTCATACAATTGATGAGGGGCAAGTTATTTACGGGAGTGATATTTATTCTGAACTTAATCATAAGCAAAAGCAAAAAGTAAGAAAAGAAATAGGAATGGTTTTTCAAGGAGGTGCATTGTTTGACTCTTCAACTGTTTTTGAAAATATTATGTTTCCCTTACGGATGTTCTCCGATTTAAGTAAGAAAGAAATGGAAAAACAAGCTCATTTCTGTTTGGACAGGGTAAATTTACGTGATGCCGACCATTTATTTCCGGGAGAAATAAGCGGAGGAATGCAAAAGCGTGTTGCAATTGCACGAGCTATTGCTCTTAACCCAAAATATTTATTTTTTGATGAGCCAAATTCGGGCTTAGACCCTAAAACAGCTATTGTTATTGACAACCTTATTAAAGAACTGACTATTGATTTTAATACTGTTACTGTTATCAACACACATGATATGAACTCGGTAGTTGAAATAGGAGATAATGTAGCCTTTATTTTTGAGGGTAAAAAATGGTGGACAGGAAACAGTGAAGAAATTTTGAAAACAGACAATAAAGAATTAAATGACTTTGTTTTTGCCACAAAACTTATGAAGAGTATAAAAGGTTGAAGTTGTTTTTAAATACCGAATTATAATGACATCAGTATTGCAAAATAATTAAACACCGTACAAGAACAAATTTGTTCGGCAGAACGGTAAAACTGCTTGAAAGGCGGGCGGAGATTGCAGTTGAAGTAAGAATATGCTGTCGAAATACATTTCTTGCCAATTATTCAAAGAAATTTTTCAAATCTCTGCGATCTTTTTTTGTCGGTCTGCCGGTTCCTCGGTCTCTTTGAAGTGCAATATTTTTATTAATAACATCTAAAGTATCCAGATATTCTTGTGGTGTAATTTCTTCTATATAGTCTTGAACAAGTTTTGCACCTACTCTGTTATGAAGTATTTGTTTTATTTTATAGATTTTGAAAACCGGAGGATGTTTTATTTTAATTTCATCTCCTGTTTGTAGTAATTTTGAAGCTTTAGCCGGAATTTCACCGATTATTATTTGTTTTTTTTTACAGGCTTCTGCGGCTTTGTTCCGTGTTTTATACAAACGAACAGCCCACAAAAATTTGTCGGCTCTTTCATTTGACTTCTCCATCTTTCTTTTTAAGTTTTAACAATTCCGTTTCAATATCATATTTTTTATTGAAAAAATTCATTGTTCGTTCAATACCGATTGTTCCGAAGCTCTTAATTGCACCTATCATCTTTTTTATTCGTTCCGGAAGTAATTTTTGTTCATTTTCAGACCAATCATCTAATACATAATCAACCTGCCTTCCTTTTGAATAAGAATCGCCTATTCCGAAACGTAAGCGGTTAAAATTTTGATGCCCGAGAACTGTAATTATATCATTTAATCCGTTATGTCCACCGTCTCCGCCTTTATTTTTCAACCTTATTGTACCGAAGTCTAATGCCAAATCATCAACAATAATTAGGGTGTTTTCAACAGGAACTTTTTCTTTTTTTATCCAATAATCAACAGCTTTACCGCTGAGATTCATAAAAGTCATAGGTTTTGCGAGAACAAAAATACGACCTTTATGTTTTACTTTTGTAACATCTGCATAACGTTTATGCTCAAAAACAGCATCGGACGCTTCAGCAAAAGCGTCCAATACTTTAAAACCTATGTTATGTCTGGTTTCCGAATATTTTTCTCCCGGATTTCCCAAACCGACAATAAGGTATTTCATGTCATTTTCAAGATTGTTTTGTTTTTCTCTTTTTCTGAAAAGATTAAACATAAACTTAATTGGTTCTACTGTTATTTAAATGAATGACAAAATGCTTCAATGATAGAATAAAACAATTATTTAAGCATTAAAGTATTCTGGCATTTAATCATTTTAAAATTTGACAGCCAAATTATATCAATATCTATCAAGTTGTACTATAGTCATATAGCACCACTTGATTTATGACTTGTCTTCAGTTTTTTCTGTTGTTGCAGCTCCTTCTGCTACTTCTTCTCCTTCTTCTCCCTCTTCTCCTTCAAGTTCTTCTTCGTCCATAGCTTTAGCAAGACGTGTAACGTTAACACTTACAACAATTGATTGGGGGTCTGAGAAATCAAGATTTTTATATTGTTCATTTAACTCATCAACTCTTACTGCGTCTCCGATACCTAAATCTGTTATATCTATAACAATTTCATCAGGCATATTTTCAGCAGTTGCACTTATTAAAAGTTTTCTTCTGGCTACATTTAAAACTCCGCCGTCTTGTATTCCTTTAGCAAAACCGGTAGTTTTAACGGGCACACCTATTTTTAGTTTTTTTGAAGTATCAATTCGGTAAAAGTCAATATGTAAGATTTCATCAGTAACCGGGTGAAAATCAACCGACTGCATAATAGCCTGGCATGTGTTTTTTCCTATATTCAAATCAACAATATAAGAATTCGGGGTATAAATTATTTTTCTGAATTCATTTTTATGAGCGTGAAAATGTATATTGTCTTGTTTTTGCCCATACATTACACAAGGAATGTGGTCTTGTTTTCTGATTGCTTTTGTTGCTTTTTTTCCGAGTTCTTTTCTCTCAGTTGCATTAATTTTTATTGATTTCATTCTCTTAAGATTTGTGCTACTAAAATTTAAGTAAAAACTTCAAAATAAAGATAAAGCACTTAATTCCCATCACACTGTTATTAATTTTGCTTTTTTATTGAGCCGCAAAAGTATTAAATATTGTTTTGAAAAAAAATCTTTTATTAGAATCAAGTATTTTATAAAAAGTTTTCGCTGATAGACTGGTAGTTATAAACTTTTTTTATCACTTCGGCAAAAATAGTTGAAACAGTTAAAACTTTAATTTTAGATGATTGTTTTTTTAACGGAATTGTGTCGGAAACAATTAATTCGGTCAATTGTGAATTTTCTATTCTTTCATAAGCAGGACCTGATAAAACGGGATGTGTTATAATCGCTCTTACACTTTTCGCTCCTTTTTTCATGAGAACGTCAGCAGCTTTTACAATTGTGCCGGCAGTATCAATAATATCATCTACTAAAATTACATTTTTATCTTTAACATTTCCGATAATTTTCATTTCACTTACTTCATTAGCTTTTTCTCTTAATTTATAACCGATAATCATTTCAGTTTTTAAGAATTTTGCGTATGCATTGGCTCGTTTTGTTCCGCCTGTATCCGGAGAAGCAATGGCAATATTATCAAGCCCCAAGCTTTTAATATGAGGGATAAAAACAGCTGAGGCATACAGATGGTCAACAGGAACATTAAAAAAACCTTGAATTTGATCGGCATGGAGGTCCATTGTTATAATTCTGTCTGCACCTGCTGCAGTTAAAATATCTGCAACTAATTTTGCTCCTATTGCAACTCGCGGGCGGTCTTTTCTGTCTTGCCTTGCAAAACCGAAGTAAGGAATAACAGCAACAACTTTGTATGCTGATGCTCTGCGTGCTGCATCAATCATAAGCAATAATTCAAAAAGATTATCGGTAGGTTGAAATGTAGATTGAACTATAAATACAAAATTTCCTCTTACTGTTTCTTCATATCCGGGTTGAAACTCTCCGTCACTGAACTTAAAGACAGTTGACTTTCCTAAACTTGTACCGTAACTGTCAGCAATTTTACGGGTTAAATATTCCGTAGCGGTACCTGTGAAGATTTTCATTTTTGAATGCATTATTCAAAATTTAGAAGTGAATATACTTAATTTTAATTCAGGCGGTAAAGTTAAAAATTTCTTTTATTTGAAAGTATCTTTCATACAGTTATTAATTCTTAATCTGAGATTATTTGAATTACTTTTTCTTTAACTTTTCTATTATTAAAATTATTTTCTCTTTTGGCAGATTCTGCTGCACCAAATATGTTTCCTATATAAAACCCGGTTGCTAAAGCTCCGAACCCCCAACCGTAAACACTTTTAATGCTTTCAAGTTTAAATCCTCTGTATGATTGCCAAGTATATAAACCGATTATTGAAAAATTACTGACCCCGTTTTTAGTGTCATTTGAATATATTTTACCCAGCCCGGGAATAATAATTGATAAAACAGATGCAAGAATAGGGTTTTTATACTTTACTTTTTTTTTATTTTCATATAGTTCAGATAATTCTGTGAACTTAACACCGGGATTCCCAAAACGGGTTACGGTATTAATAAATCCTTTTGCATCCTTTGATTTATGTTCTATTAGTAAAAGAGCCAAAACATATTCTGCCCTTTCTTGTTTTGAAAGTTGTGTTTGTTCTTTAATAACTTTACGGCATAATTTATATTGCTCCGATAAAATTAATAATTGAATGTAAGATTTCAGAATATCAACGGAATATGATTTAAAATCTTCTCCGAATTTGTCTTTGATTTTATTTACGGCAACAGAAGGTTTGTTCAAATTTAAGTATGAAAGAATTAATCTGTTAAAGTATTCTTCATTTTCAGGAAAAATATTTAAAAGTTGCTCATATTCTTTAACTGCAGAATTAAAATCTCTTACTTTAAATAAATGATTTGCATATATAATCGAATTTTCTGTATTGAATATATCTTGTGAGAATGAAATCTGTGAAAACAAAAGTAGTATATATATAAGGTGTAACTTATTTCTCATTTAAAACAGCTTGTTGTCAGAATTTATTTCCTCATAACCTACGTCTGCTTGTAAATCCGGCTTTTTTGATGCTTCAACTGCCAAATAATCACACCTCTCATTTTCCGGAATATTTGCATGACCTTTAATCCATGTAAGTTTTACATTATGCTTTCTGTAAATAATCAAAAAACGTTTCCAAAGATCCGAATTCTTTTTATTCTTAAAACCCTTTTTTTCCCAATTAAAAAGCCAGGATTTTTCTACTGCATCAACAACATATTTAGAATCTGAGAATATATCAACATTGCTTCCTGCTTTTTTTAACTCTTCCAAACCCTTAATTACAGCTAAAAGTTCCATTCTGTTATTTGTAGTAAGCTTGAACCCTTCAGACAATTCTTTTCTGTATTTTCCTGCCAAAAGTACAGTTCCGTAACCTCCCGGTCCGGGGTTTCCTCTTGCAGCTCCATCGGTATATATATTAATTTTCAGATTCATATTTATAACTGCAAAGAAATCAAATATTGGTAAAACAACTATAAGTTTCTCACACTTTTATTAATTAAGATATTATTATCGGACCGGTATATGACATCTTTAATATTTTACAGTTGTGTTTTAGAGCATAAATCAAAAAAAACGCAGATTATACTTTGCTGTAATACTGAATATTACAAATATCATCGAGATAGAGGAAAATATTCAACTTGTCAATTTTACAAAAATTAATACTTTTGAGAAAAAATTTAAATATACATCTTGATATTATGTCAAAAGTAATAAAAATTAAAAAAGGTTTAGACATAAAATTGGTCGGTTCTGCAGAAAAAGAAGTAACTAAGTTACCGTTATCTAAATATTTTGCCGTAAAGCCGACAGATTTTCCCGGTATTACACCAAAAGTTGTTTCAAAATCCGGTGTTGATGTTAAAGCCGGAACCACTTTGTTTTATGATAAATATAATCCTGATGTTGTTTTTACTTCACCCGTAAGCGGAAAACTTTTTGCCGTAAACAGAGGTGAAAGGAGAAGAATATTAGAGTTTGTAATTGAAACAAACGATAAAAATGAATACGAAACATTTAGACAGGCAAAACCGAAAGATTTAAACAGAGAGGAAATAAAAGATAATATATTAAAAAGTGGTTGTTGGCCTTTTATAAAACAAAGACCTTTTGCGGTAATTGCAGATACAAATGAAGTTCCCAGAGACATCTTTATTACATCTTTTGACTCTGCTCCTCTTGCTGCAAATCTTGATTTTGTGGTAAAAGATAACTTTTCTGAATTCCAAACAGGTGTTAATGCCCTGAAAAAATTAACCGACGGAAAAGTATATCTCGGAATAAAAGCCGGAGAACTTTCAACACCTTATACAAATACTGCAAATGTGGAAAAATATGAATTTTCAGGTCCGCATCCTGCAGGAAACGTAGGTGTTCAAATAAATAAAATTAAACCCGTCAATAAAGGTGAAACTGTTTGGACACTCAGTGCTGCCGATGTTATTATTATTGGTCGATTATTTGAAACAGGAAAATATGATGCAAGAAGAACCATTGCATTAGCCGGTTCCGAAGTTAAAAATCCAAAATATTACAATACTTTAATAGGGGCACCTATTTCAGATATTATAAAAGATAATCTCAAGACTACCGATAGTGACATAAGAATTATATCCGGAAATGTTCTTACGGGAGAACGTGTTTCTGAAAAAAACTATGTCGGATTTTATGATAATGTTGTTACGGTTATCCCGGAAGGGAATAAAGCTGAGTTTTTAGGCTGGGGAATGCCCGGATTCGGAAAGTTTAGTGTTTCAAGAGCTTTTTTCTCTTGGTTAAAACCAAAAAAAGAGCGAGTTATAGATACAAAACTTCACGGAGGAGAAAGACCGTTTATTGTAACAGGTGAGATGGAAAAAGTTTTTCCGATGGATATTTTTCCGATGCAATTACTGAAAGCAATCCATATAAAAGATCTTGATTTAATGGAAGAACTCGGGATTTATGAAATTGCAGAAGAAGATTTTGCTTTATGTGAAGTAATTAACACTTCAAAAATTGAAATTCAAAAAAGCATAAGGGAAGGATTTGAGTTTGCAATAAAAGAACTCGGATAATTAATTAAAATAAATATACACCAGTCAATTTTAAGACATGAAAGGTTTACACAGATACATTGAAAAAATAAAACCTAACTTTGAAAAAGGCGGAAAACACGAAAGGTGGGGAGCTGTTTTTGAAAGTTTTGAAACATTCTTATTTGTTCCGGGAAATACAACACCAAAAAAAGGAGCACACATAAGAGATGCAATGGACTCAAAACGTTTAATGAGTGTTGTTGTTTTAGCTGTAATTCCGGCCATGCTTTTCGGAATGTGGAATGTCGGACACCAATATTTTTTATCAATAGGAACTGATGCAGGTATTTGGCAAGCTTTCGGACACGGATTAATAAGAGTTCTTCCGATTGTCGTTGTTTCTTATGTTGCCGGTCTCGGAACAGAGTTTGTTTTTGTTCATATCAAACGAAAAGAAATTGAAGAGGGTTTCCTTGTTTCAGGAATATTAATTCCTCTCATTATTCCTGTTGACACTCCATTATGGATGGTAGCAGTTGCAACAATTTTTGCTGTTATTATAGGTAAAGAAGTATTTGGCGGAACCGGAATGAATATAGCAAACCCGGCATTGCTTGCAAGAGCATTCTTATTCTTTGCATATCCTTCAAAAATGTCCGGAGATAAAGTCTGGATTTCAAGATTAACAGAAGGGAACGGTATAATTGACGGTTTTTCCGGAGCAACGCCTCTGGGACAAGCTGTTGAAAACGGTGCAAATATTGTTGACGGTGCAGGACACAGTTTGTCAACATTTGATTATTTTATGGGGTGGATACCGGGCTCAATAGGAGAAACTTCAACACTAATGATTTTATTGGGTGCAATTATTCTTCTGTTTACCGGAGTTGCAAGTTGGAAAATTATGCTTTCCGCATTTGCAGGAGGTGCCGTTATGGGTTTGTTGCTGAATACTTTTGCAACAGATACAAACCCTGTAATGGCTATACCTTTTTACGATCACCTTCTTCTCGGCGGCTTTGCTTTCGGTATGGTATTTATGGCAACCGACCCCGTTACAGCTGCTCAAACCACAAAAGGAAAATGGATATACGGTTTTTTAACCGGCTTTATTGCAATTCTTGTAAGAGTTCTTAACCCGGCATACCCCGAAGGTGTTATGATGGCAATACTACTTATGAATGTTATGGCTCCTTTAATTGACCACTATGTTGTTCGGGGAAATGTTAAAAAACGCTTAAAACGAATTAAAGTTGCCGGCAAATAAACTAATTGCAAATTAACACATAACAATATAAAAATAATCAAGATGAAAATAGATACAAACGGCAATTTATATACATTTATATACGCAGCAGTATTAGTTATTGTTGTTGCTGCCGCACTTGCATTTACGGCAATACAACTTCAACCTTTGCAAGAACAAAATGTTAAAGTTGAAAAGATGCAAAATATTTTACAATCTGTGGGGTTTAATCCTACGGTTGAAAACGCATCAGAACTTTATGCTAAATATGTTCAGGAAGATTTTGTTGTAGATATTAACGGAGAACGAAAAGAAGGCAAAGGGTTTGATGTTAACATGAAAAAAGAAAGTCGCAAAACCTTTAAAATAAAAGCATTAAAAAACAAGTTGCAGACAGCTGAAGGGTCGGAGAAGGCAAAACTGCAAGATGAACTTAATTCATTAAGAGCATCGCTTAACTTGCCTGTTTATGTTTGTGAAAAGGACGGAGATATTCATTACATTTTTCCTTTGCAAGGAAAAGGACTTTGGGGTCCGATTTGGGGGTACATTGCTTTAGATAATGATTTCAATACGATTTACGGTGCGGTTTTCGACCACAAAGCCGAAACTCCCGGACTCGGAGCTGATATTAATAAAGATTGGTTTGAGCAACCTTTTTCAGGCAAAACACTATTTGAAGGAGATGAATTTGTTTCAATTACACTATATAAAGGGGGAAAGGGCTCAGCTGTATTAGCCGGTGATTCAGAGCACGGTTGTGATGCTATTTCAGGCGGAACAATTACAAGCAAAGGACTTGAGAGAATGTTAAAAGAAGAATGGCTGTATAATTATGAAGCCTTTTTGAAAAAGAATAAAAAGTAATAATATAACATCAGAAATAAAATCAAGATGAGTAAAAATTCAAAATTATTATCCGGACCGATTAACTTAAACAATCCGATTACTGTTCAAGTACTCGGTATATGTTCAGCTCTTGCGGTAACTGTAAAATTGGAACCGGCAATTGTAATGTCTGTATCTGTTCTTTTTGTAATGGCATTTGCAAATGTTATTATATCATTATTACGAAATACAATTCCCTCAAGAATAAGAATTATTGTTCAGTTGGTTATCATTGCAGCCCTTGTTATATTAGTTGACCAAGTTTTAAAAGCATATTTGTATGACGTAAGTAAGCAATTATCTGTTTTTGTAGGGTTAATTATTACAAATTGTATCATAATGGGGCGTTTAGAAGCCTTTGCTTTAGGAAATAAACCGTATGCGTCTTTTTTAGATGGTGTCGGTAACGGAGCGGGTTATGCTGTTATAATGATAATAATTGCTGCCGTAAGAGAGCTGTTCGGTGCAGGAACTTTAACTCTTCCCGGGCTTGGAGAACTTCAAATTATTCCGCAAGGCTTTTATGATTTCGGGTATCAAAATAACGGATTAATGATTCTTCCGCCGATGGCTCTTATTGTAGTCGGTGTCATAATTTGGGTTCAAAGAGCAAGAACTCGTGAACTTATTGAAGAAAATTAGATAAAATTTCAGTGTTACTGATTCGCATAACAGTTAATTTTAAAACATTTAAAGAAATTAAAAAATATATAAAATGCAAGACTTATTAAATCTCTTTGTAAGGTCAATTTTTGTTGAAAATATGGTTTTTGCCTTCTTCTTAGGCATGTGTTCATATTTGGCAGTTTCTAAAACTGTAAAAACAGCAATGGGCTTAGGATTAGCAGTTATCTTTGTTTTGGTAATTACGGTTCCTGTTGATTGGCTTTTAAACGAATATATCTTAAAAAAAGGTGCTTTAGAATGGCTAATCGGAGCAAAAGCTTTAGATGTTGATTTAAGTTTCTTAAGTTTCATCATGTTTATTGCCGTAATCGCATCAATGGTACAATTAGTTGAAATGATTGTTGAAAAATTTGCACCGGCATTATATTCTTCACTTGGTATATTTCTACCTTTAATTGCAGTTAACTGTGCAATTTTGGGAGGTTCATTATTTATGCAAGAAAGAGAATTAGCATCTGTCGGAGAAGCTACTGTATACGGGCTTGGTTCAGGTATCGGATGGTTAATTGCTATCATCGGAATTGCTGCAATCAGAGAAAAAATAAGGTATTCAAATGTTCCGGCTCCTTTAAGAGGACTTGGTATTACTTTTATTGCAACCGGTATTATGGGAATTGCATTTATGACTTTTATGGGAATTAAACTTTAGAAATTGATTATTAGAAATTGATTATTGTAATAAACGGTAATCATAAAATAAATATAAATAACAAAATGATACTACTTCAAACAACACCCGATTTGTCAACTGTTTTAATAATAAGTATTGCAGCGTTTTTAACTATGATAATACTCTTAGTTGCAATTCTTCTTTTTGCAAAAGCAAAATTACTCCCCGGCGGTAATGTAAAGCTTAATATAAATGATGATGAAGAACATCAATACGAGGTATCAGCCGGAAGTACATTGTTGAATACCTTACAGAATCAAAAAATATTACTGCCTTCTGCTTGCGGAGGCGGAGGAACATGCGGTATGTGTATTTGTGAAATTCATGAAGGCGGAGGAGAAATTCTTCCGACTGAAAAACCGTTCTTTACACGTAAAGAAATTAAAGAAAGCAAGCGATTGGCATGTCAAGTTAAAGTAAAAGAAGACATGAAAATTGAAATAGAACAAGAGATTCTCGGTATCAAGAAATGGGAATGTGAAGTTGTTTCTAACGAAAATGTTGCCACTTTTATCAAAGAATTTGTTGTTAAACTTCCTGAAGGCGAAACTTTGGATTTCAAATCAGGCGGTTACATACAAATAGATGTGCCTAAAATTACCGTTGATTTCAAAGATTTTGATATTGAAAAAGAATACCATGAAGATTGGGATAAGTTTGATATGTGGGCTTTACAAATGAAAAATCCGGAGGAAACATACAGAGCATATTCAATGGCAAATCATCCTGCCGAAGGGAATATCGTTATGTTGAATATTCGTATTGCAACCCCGCCTTGGGACAGAAGTAAAAATGCTTTTATGAATGTTAACCCGGGAATTTGTTCTTCATACATATTCTCTCTTAAACCGGGAGATAAAGTTACGGTTTCAGGACCGTACGGAGAGTTCTTCATTAAAGATACCCAAAACGAAATGATGTTTATAGGCGGAGGTGCAGGAATGGCTCCTATGCGTTCACATATTTTCGATCAATTCCAAACTCAAAAAACTAAACGTAAAGCTACATTTTGGTACGGAGCTCGTTCTTTAAGAGAGGTCTTCTACCAAGAACATTTTGATAAGATATCAGAAGAAAACGAAAATTTTGATTGGAGTTTAGCTCTTTCAGAACCGATGGAAGAGGATAAATGGACAGGAGCAACCGGATTTATTCATCAAGTAATATATGATAACTATTTAAAAGATCATGAAGAACCGGAAGAAATTGAATACTATCTATGCGGTCCGCCGATGATGAACTCAGCAGTAGAAAAAATGTTATATAATCTCGGTGTCCCGAAAGAAAATATTATGTTTGACGATTTCGGAGCATAACAATATTTTTAATTAAAATAATAAGCGCATCTTAATAAATATAAGGTGCGTTTTTTATTTAAAATCCGATAATGTGTTGAATAATACAATGTTCTTTGTAACATTACAGCCCCGTATTTTTATACTTGGGCAAACACTTTATCCGATTCTTATTAACAACCAATAATTTAATGAAATTTAAAGGGGAACAATTTTTATTTGTCCCTTTTTTTTATTAACAATTAACAAAAAAATTCTGTTAGAAATCATTTATTCCATATCTTTATAGTTCACAAAAATTATAGGCATAAAAAATGTATAACAGCAAAGAAAACAGCAGGCATATAGCAATTTCGGGGAATATAGGCTCCGGCAAAACAACACTGACAGATTTATTGGCAAAGCATTACAGATGGGATGCACACTTTGAAGATGCTGATAAAAATCCGTATTTAAATGATTTTTATGAAGATATGCAAAGATGGTCTTTCAGCTTACAAGTATATTTTTTAAACAGTCGTTTCAACCAAGTTTTAGATATCAGAAAATCAGGAAATACAGTAATACAAGACAGAACAATTTATGAAGATGCACGTATTTTTGCCCCTAACCTTCACGATATGGGATTAATGCCCACAAGAGATTTTGAAAACTACCAAAGTTTGTTTAAACTGATGAGTTCTCTCGTTCAACCGCCGGATTTATTAATTTATTTACGAGCAGGTGTTCCGAAATTAGTTAAACAAATTCAAAGCAGAGGTCGAGATTATGAAAATACAATCAGGCTTGATTATCTTACACGCCTTAATGAAAGGTATGAAGCTTGGATAACGGATTATAATCTCGGAAAACTTATGATTCTTGATGTAAATGATACAGATTTTGCTAATAACCCTAAAGACCTGAGTAAAGTGATAGATAAAATTGATGCAGAATTATACGGTATCTTCTAAACATGTACTTTAAATGATTTCAACAAAACTTACAAAACTGTTTAATATTGACATGCCGATAATAATGGCTCCCATGTTTTTAGTTTCAGACACAAACATGGTGAAAGCTGCAATTTTGAACAGAATAATAGGAACTTTCCCTACCTTAAACTATCGAGAGTCGGAAAAATTAGAAACTGCTCTTACAGAAATTAACACATATATAAACAATACTGAAAACCCCGGAACATACGGAGTAAATTTAATTACTCAAAAATCAAATCCGTATTATAAAAAACATTTGGAAATTTGTGTAAAAAACAAAGTCCCTTTTTACATAACGTCATTGGGTAATCCTAACGAAGTTATTGAAAAAGCACATAAATACGGTGCAAAAGTATTTTGTGATGTTACCAATTTAACACATGCCGAAAAAGTATATAATCTCGGTGCTGACGGAATTATTGCTGTCGGTCAAGGAGCCGGCGGACATGCAGGTCCCGATCCTTTACAAATTCTCATTCCTGCATTAAAGAAAAAATTCGAAGATTTTCCGATTATTGCAGCAGGAGGAATAAGCACAGGAACCGGTTTACATTCAGTTTTAGTTTTGGGTGCCGACGGAGCATCAATAGGAACAAAGTTTATTGCATCCGTAGAAGCTCCTGTATCACAGGAGTATAAAGAAGCAATAGTTAATGCAAAATCCGAAGATATTGTTATGACAGAACGCCTTTCGGGAACACCGAGTTCAATAATAAATACCCCTTACGCCAAAAAAATAGGATACAAACAGAATTGGTTTGAGAGAGTGCTGTCAAAAAACCCGAGAACAAAAAAGTATTTTAAAATGCTTATTCAAGTAAAGGGGATGAAAAAACTTGAAAAATCAGTTAAGCCCGGAAACTATAAAAACCTTTGGATTGCCGGAAAATCAGTTGAATTTATAGATGAAATCCTTCCGATTAACAAAATAATAAATAATTTTAAAACAGAGCTTGAAAAAAGCATAAAAAACACAATGTTTTAAAGTGCTGTTTTTTATGTGTATGTGTTTGTTATTCTGCCCGGCACGGTGTTTTTATAAGTTTATTGACAAAATATTGTTAATAATTATTGTTGTTTAATAAAATAGTTCTATTTTTGCAGACCAAAATTTCACACAAGTAATTTGTACAAATCAATAAAATAATAACAAGTGAATACTTTAAGTTACAAAACAATTTCAGCCAATAAAGAGACCGTCAATAAAGAATGGTTATTAGTTGATGCTGAAGGAGAAACATTAGGTAGGTTGGCTTCCGTAGTTGCAAAACTAATCAGAGGCAAATATAAAACAAACTATACACCGCATGTTGATTGTGGTGATAATGTTGTTGTCATTAATGCCGAAAAAATTCAATTAACCGGTAAAAAGTGGGATGATAAGCAATACTTCAGCCATACAGGTTATCCGGGCGGACAAAGAATTACATCTCCGAGAGCACTATTAGCAAAGAAACCGATTGCTTTAGTTGAAAAAGCAGTTAAAGGCATGCTTCCTAAAAATAAATTAGGAAGTGCTTTATACAGAAACCTATATGTATATAAAGGTGTCGAGCACAACCAAGAAGCCCAAAAGCCTAAAAAAATAAACATAAATTCAATTAAATAAAATATGGATACAATTAATGCATTAGGAAGAAGAAAGGCCGCAATTGCAAGAATATATGTTAAAGACGGAAAAGGAAATATTACGGTAAACAAAAGAAGTTTTGAAGATTATTTTACTGTTTCTGAATTTAAGCATCAAATAATGAGACCGCTTACATTGCTTGAAGCAACTGAAAAATATGATATAAATGTAAATTTGAAAGGCGGAGGAATAAAAGGTCAAGCAGAAGCATTAAGATTAGCAATTTCAAGAGCATTGGTCAAAATTAACCCCGACGACAAAACTGCTTTGAAAAAAGAAGGGCTGATGAGAAGAGATTCTCGTGTTGTAGAAAGAAAAAAACCGGGACAACCGGGAGCTCGTAAGAAATTCCAATTCAGTAAACGTTAATACAAGATTTGAACTTAATATAAATTACTTGAGTTTAGTATCTAAATTATCAAGACCGGCAAAATATGTCGCTACTTGGTAATTGTTTTATTAAAAGAATGTAAACTTAATTTTAAAAAATGGCAAAAGTAGATTTTAAACAATTACTTGACGCAGGTGTACACTTCGGTCACCTGAAAAGAAAATGGAATCCTAAAATGGCTCCTTATATTTTTATGGAACAAAACGGAATCCACATCATTGATTTATACAAAACAATGATAAAACTTGACGAAGCAGCTGCTGCAATGAAGCAAATTGCAAAATCGGGAAGACAAATTTTGTTTGTAGCAACAAAAAAACAAGCAAAAGATATTGTAGAAGAAAAAGTTAAGGCAACAGGAATGCCTTATATTACTGAGCGTTGGTCAGGAGGTATGTTAACAAACTTCAGAACCGTACGTAAAGCAATAAAAAAGATGAAAACCATTGATACAATGGAAAAAGACGGAACTTTTGAAAAAATTTCAAAAAGAGAAAGACTTCAAGTTACAAGAGAAAGAGCAAAACTTGAAAAAAACCTCGGGAGTATTGTGGATATGAGAAGAGTTCCTTCTGCAGTTTTTGTAGTTGATGTGAATAAAGAAAATATTGCCGTAGCAGAAGCAAAAAAACTTGGTTTACCTGTTTTTGCAATGGTTGATACTAACTCTGACCCAAGCATTGACTTTCCTGTTCCTGCAAATGATGATGCTTCAAAATCAATTTCTATAATTGTTGATGTATTAACGGAAGCAGTTAAAGAAGGTTTGAATGAGCGTAACGCTGAAAAGAAAGACAGAAAAGAAGACAGCTCTGAAAAAACTGAAAAACCAAGAACAAAAACAAGAGCAAGAAAAAATTAATAATATTTAAAAAGAAGATATAAAAATGGCAAAAATAAGTGCATCTGATGTTGCAAAACTTAGAAAAATGACAGGATCAGGGATGATGGACTGTAAAAATGCTCTTACAGAGTCAAACGGTGATTTTAATGAAGCTGTTGACATTTTAAGAAAAAAAGGTCAAAAAGTTGCAGGTAAACGTGCTGACAGAGATGCTTCTGAAGGAGCTGTTGTTGCAAAAGCATCAACTGACGGAAAAAGAGCAGTTATTATTTCATTAAACTGCGAAACTGATTTCGTAGCTAAAAATGATGATTTCATAAAATTTGCAAATCAAATACTTGATATTGCAACTGAAAAAAATCCTGAAAATCTTGAAGCATTATTAAAAGAAGATTTCAACGGAACAACAATTTCTGAAGAGATAATTAATCAAACAGGTGTTATCGGTGAAAAAGTTGAATTAGCTTATTACGGTAAAATTGAAGGAGAATCTGTTTCTACATATATTCATATGGGAAATAAATTAGCTTCTATTGCAGGATTCAGCAAAGCTGTTGATGAGAATGTAGGTAAAGATGTTGTGATGCAAATTGCGGCAATGAACCCTATTGCTCTCGATAAAGATGATGTTTCTCAAGAAGTGATTGATAAAGAAGTTGAAATTGGTAAAGAACTTGCTATTCAAGAAGGTAAACCGGCTGATTTAGCTGAGAAAATTTCTCTCGGAAGATTAAATAAATTTTTCCAAGAAAACACTTTATTAAATCAAAAATGGGTTAAAGATAACAAGAAAACAATCAGAGATTTCTTAAAAGAAGCTGATGCAGAATTAAAAATTACCGGATTTAAACGATTTGGTGTATAATTATTCTGAAAAAATATATATTTTTAAAGCCTGCAATTTGCAGGCTTTTTATTTTAATAAAAACGATACTCATGAAAAAGATATTTTTAGTTTCAACAATTGCTGTACTCTTTTTTACTTCTTGCAATATTCTGCAAAAGAATTTACCGAAAGAAGACGGCTTATATGCACGAATAACAACAAATAAAGGAGACATTATTTTATTTCTGGAATTCGAGAAAACACCTTTAACCGTTGCAAATTTTGTAGGATTAGCAGAAGGAACAATTAAAAATGATGCAAAAAAACTCGGAGAACCCTATTACAACGGAATAGTATTTCACAGAGTTATCGACAATTTTATGATTCAATGCGGAGACCCGACAGGAACAGGAAGTGGCGGACCCGGGTATAAATTTAAAGATGAGTTTCATCCTGATTTGGTTCACGACAGAGCAGGAGTCTTGTCAATGGCTAATGCCGGACCGGACACAAACGGAAGCCAATTTTTCATAACGCACAAAGAAACCTCGTGGCTTAATAATAAACATAGTATATTCGGACATGTAACCGAAGGAATGGATGTTGTTAACAGCATTGTAAAAGGAGATAAAATTATCGAAGTAAAAATTTTAAGAGTAGGCAAGAAAGCCAAAAAATTCAATGCTTACGAAACTTTTAATGAACTAAGAAACAAATAAATTTGTTTCTCTACAATACGAATATTATCTTTGCATGAAATTCAAAATAAGAAAAGAATATGGCTGATAATTTTGGTGAAATCGTTCAAGTTATAGGTCCCGTAGTTGACGTTAGCTTTGAGAAAACCGGCTCTAAACTTCCGGAAATTTATGAATCTCTTGAAATCATAAGAGACGATAATAGTGTTTTAATTGTTGAAACAGAACAACATATCGGTGAAAATACCGTAAGAACCATTGCTATGGATTCAACTGACGGATTAGAACGCGGAATGAAAGTCAGAGCAACAGGAAGTCCTATCAAAATGCCTGTAGGCGAAAAGGTCAGAGGGCGATTATTGAATGTTGTAGGCGACACAATTGACGGTCTTACTCCACTTAAAAAAGACGATGGTTATCCTATTCATAACGAGGCACCTGCATATAAAACATTATTAACTTCTTCAGAGGTGCTTTATACAGGAATTAAAGTTGTTGATTTAATTGAGCCTTATGCAAAAGGCGGTAAAATCGGATTATTTGGCGGTGCCGGTGTCGGAAAAACAGTTTTAATTCAAGAATTAATAAATAACATTGCAAAAGGTTATAAAGGGATGTCGGTTTTTGCCGGTGTAGGAGAGAGAACACGTGAAGGAAATGACCTTTTAAGAGAAATGATTGAATCAGGAATCGTAAAATACGGTGATGAATTTAAAGAGTCTATGGAGAAAGGCGGATGGGATCTTTCAAAAGTAGATATGGAAGGAATTAAAGAATCGCAAGTATCAATGGTTTTCGGTCAAATGAATGAACCTCCCGGAGCTCGTGCCAGAGTTGCACTTGCAGGTTTAGCAGTTGCAGAAAAATTCAGAGACGGTGACGGCAAAGGAAAAGGAAATGATATTCTTTTCTTTATTGATAATATTTTTAGGTTTACACAAGCAGGTTCGGAAGTTTCGGCTTTACTCGGGCGAATGCCTTCGGCAGTAGGTTACCAACCCACATTAGCTACCGAAATGGGAGGAATGCAAGAACGTATTACATCAACTAAAACCGGTTCTATTACTTCAGTTCAAGCTGTTTATGTTCCTGCCGATGATTTAACTGATCCTGCTCCCGCAACAACTTTTGCACATCTTGATGCAACGACTGTATTAAGCAGGAAATTAGCAGAACTCGGTATTTATCCTGCTGTTGATCCTTTGGATTCTTCCTCAAGAATTTTAACCTCTGAGATTGTAGGTCCTGACCACTATAATACGGCACAAAGAGTTATTAATATTCTTCAGCGATATAAAGAATTACAAGATATTATTGCAATTCTCGGTATGGATGAACTTTCGGAAGAAGACAGATTAACAGTACACAGAGCAAGACGTGTTCAAAGATTTTTATCGCAACCGTTCTTTGTTGCAGAGCAATTTACAGGTTTAAAAGGAGTGCTTGTTCCGATTGAAGAAACAATAAAAGGGTTTAATATGATTATTGACGGTAAAGTTGATAAATATCCGGAAGCTGCATTTAATCTTGTAGGAACAATTGAAGATGCAATTGAAAAAGGAGAAAAAATCTTAAAAGAAACCCAACAATAAACTTAAGCTATGTTCTTAGAAATAGTTACACCCGAAAAAACTCTTTACAGTAACGATGTAAAGTATGTTAAAGTACCCGGAAGTAAAGGTCAGTTCGGAGTTTTGAAAAATCATGCCCCCCTTATTTCAACTTTAGAAAAAGGACAAATTAAAATTGTTGAGAATGATGATACAGAGAAGTTCTTTGAAATAACCGGCGGTGTTGTTGAGGTTTTGAAAAATAATATTATTGTACTGATAAAAATGTAAAATTTCTTATCCCGAAATTATATAACAAAAAGCGTTTATTTGTATAACAAAAGGTAAACGCTTTTTGTTATATTTAGATGTTAATTGCTCGCCAAAGCATATCTTTAAGTTCAGTTAAACCTTTTTGTGCAACTGACGAAATAAAAATATAAGGTAAACTGTCAGGCAGTTCAAGTTTCATTTGCTCAATCAATTCATCATCTAACATATCTGATTTTGTAACAGCTAATATTCGTTCTTTATCCAGAAGTTCGGGATTGTATTTTTGAAGTTCATTTAATAAAATATCGTATTCTTTTTTAATATCATTTGCATCTGCCGGTATCATAAACAACAAAACTGAGTTTCTTTCAATATGCCTTAAAAACCTAAGTCCCAAGCCCTTACCTTCTGCTGCCCCTTCAATTATTCCCGGTATATCAGCCATTACAAAAGATTGGTCGTTTCTGTATTGAACCATTCCTAAATTAGGAGCAAGTGTGGTAAATTCATAGTTTGCAATTTTTGGTTTTGCTGCAGAAATAACAGATAGTAAAGTTGATTTTCCGGCATTAGGAAATCCGACTAAACCGACATCTGCCAAAACTTTAAGTTCTAAAATAACCCAACCTTCTTCGCCCTCTTCTCCCGGTTGTGCATATTGAGGAGATTGATTTGTTGCAGATTTAAAATGTGTATTACCCAAACCACCTCTTCCGGCTTTCATTAATATTTCTTCTTCATCATGTTCCGTTATTTCAAATAAAAAACTATCTGTTTCGGCATCTTTAACAACAGTTCCGGGCGGAACTTCAATAATAATGTCTTTACCTTCAAGGCCGGTACTGTTACTTCCTGTACCTGCATTTCCGCTTTCCGCTTTTATGTGTTTCTGATATTTAAGATGTAATAAAGTAAATTTATTTCTGTTCCCTTTTACTATAATATGTCCTCCTCTCCCTCCGTCACCGCCGTCGGGTCCGCCTTTTGCGGTTAATCTGTCTCTTCTGAAATGCATTGAGCCTGCTCCGCCTTTTCCGGATTTACAATGTATTTTTACGTAATCTATAAAGTTTGCTTCTGCCATTAATAAAAGTTGAAGGGGTAAAGAATTATGATAAAGGTAAAAAATGAATACACAAAAGTATAAAATTTGTTGACACAAAAGAAAACCCTGATTATATATTCAAATCAGGGCTTTCTTTAAAATAGCTATTTTATTAAGTTAATTCTTTTGCAACTTTTAATGCAGCTTCGTAGTCAGGCTCGGTTGTAACTTCCGAAACATATTCAACATGTTTTACCGTATCATCTTTATCAACAACAATTACACCTCTGGCTAAAAGTCTTAGGGGTTCCATTACAAAGCCGTATTTTATTCCGAAATCCAAATCTTTATGGTCAGAAACTGTTACGGCAGCATCAATTCCTTCTGCTCCGCAAAAACGTTTTTGTGCAAAAGGTAAATCTACAGAAACCGAAATTATTTCTATATCTTTATTCTCGGCAGCTTCTTGATTAAATCTTTTGTTTTGCAATGCACAAACGCCCGTGTCTAATGAAGGGAACACTGATATAATTCTTATTTTTCCTTTATAATCAGAAAAATTTACCGGTTTTAAATCATTTCCTACTGTTGTGAAATCGGGAGCTTTATCTCCTATTTTTATTTCTTGTCCTGAAAGCGGCATAGGATTTCCCGCAAAAGTTATTTTTATATTATTTTGTTTCATCTTATTTTATTATTTAGAATGATTATAGATAATGCAAATAAACGATAAAAAAACCGTAAAAAATAAAAAAACACAACTTATTTTTGAAATTTACTAAAGCATTCTTATATTTATTTACAATTTAGTATTAAACACATGAAAAAATATAAAACAGGTTTAGTATTGGGAGGAGGCGGAACTCGTGGCTTTGCTCATTTAGGGGTTATAGAAGCATTGAAAGAGGCGGGAATTGAACCTGATATTATTTCAGGGACAAGTGCAGGAGCTATTGCAGGTTCTTTATATGCCGACGGAAAAACTCCCGGTGAAGCGTTGGAAATAATTAAAAATAAGAGTTTTTTCAAATATACTCGTTTATTGTTTCCGCGTGAAGGCTTTTTTAGTTTTGCCGGTTTGGAAAAAACACTTCATAAATTTTATTCAGTAAATAAAATTGAAGATTTGAAATTACCTTTTTATGTTGCGGTAACAAATTTTAATACAGGAAGGGTTGAATATCATAATTCCGGAAGTTTAACGGATTTTGTTATTGCGTCATCAAGCATTCCCGTTATATTCAAGCCTTTTAAAATACAAAACAGCTCTTATGTTGACGGCGGATTAACAGATAATATTCCTGTTAAACCGTTAACAGATATTTGTGAAAAGGTAATTGCGGTAAATATTGTTCCTGTTGTTAAAACCGAAAAGTTTAAAGGCATTAAACAGGTTATAGCCAGAACCTTAGATATTGCTGTTAATTCAGGAAAATATGAAATAAAAAATTCTGTTGATTTATTAATTGCTCCGCCTGCATTAAGGTACTATTCAATTTTCAGCACTAAAAAGGCCGATGAAATATTTAAAATCGGATATGATTTTGTTAAGAAACTGGATTTAAAAGATTTTTAATTTAGGGCTTGCTGAAAAGCTCACAGGTGCATTAGATTTCAAGTTTCTCGTTTGAAGTCGTATATAAATACTGCGAAATAAGAGAAATTTGAAAGATAGTGTGCCTGTGGGCAGCTAAAATATTTTACACAAGTG